>JAEUOE010000090.1 GCA_016790885.1 Dechloromonas sp.
TGGCGTTGAGCGCCATGATGTTGATCTTGAACGCGACATTGACCACCGACTTGATCTCTTCGTTGATGCGCACGATGCGCAGCAGATCGACGCCGGCCTGATGCGTCTTCGTCGTGGTCACGGCCAGGGCTGTCGTCATGGGTGTCTCGCGGGTGTTCGGTTCAGGCCGCAATGTACCAATTCAGGCCGGGAACGACCAGCCCGCCATGCTCACGCCGCTTCACTTTTCGAGCACGTAGGTGCCGGGTGCGGCAGCCAGCGACGGGAACTTGCGATTGGCGGCCGGATAGGGATCGACCAGTTCGCCGGTCCGTTCGCCGAGCCAGGCCGTCCAGTCCTCCCACCAGGAACCGGGCTTTTTCTCGGCCCGTTCGAACCAGTGTTCCCAGTGCTCGTTGCGCACGGGCTCCCCGATCCAGTAGGCGCGCTTGGGCGGATTGACCGGCGGATTGACGATGCCGAGGATGTGGCCGGAGGTCGACAGCACGAAACGCACCGGCGCCTCGACGTTGATGTATTTGCGGATGCGGTAGCACTGCTTCCACGGCGCGATGTGGTCATCTTCGGCGGTCACCGCGTAGAGCGGCTGCACGATGTCGTCGAGGTCGATGGATTCGCCGGCGATGGTCAGCTTGTCGCGCTTGATGAGGTTGTTGTTCAGATACATCTCGCGCAGGTAATAGCTGTGCATGGCTTGCGGCATGCGCGTCGAATCGACGTTCCAGAACAGCACGTCGAAGGGCGGCAGCGGCTCGCCGAGCAGGTAGCTGTGCTCCCAGTAATGCCAGATCAGCGGGTTGGAACGCAGCATGCGGAAAGAACCGGCCATGTCGTTGCCGTCGAGATAGCCTTTCTTGGCCATCGACTCTTCCAGCGCCCCGATACAGGCCTCGTCGATGAAGACATCGATGTCGCCCGGGTGGGAAAAATCGGTCAGCGTTGTAAACAACGTCCAGTGCGCCACCGGCATCTGATCCTTGCCGAAACGCTTGTTGGCCCAGGCCATGTAGGTGCTGACCAGCGTCCCGCCGATGCAGTAACCGACCAGATGCACCTTGGGCTGCTTGCAGAACTCGCTGGCCACGCGCACCACTTCGTTGACGCCTTCGAGCAGGTAGTCGTCGAAACGCACATCGGCCATGTCCTCGCCCGGGTTCTTCCAGCTGGTAATGAACACCGAGAAACCCTGGTCGGTCAGGTATTTGACCATGCTCTTCTTGGCCGTCAGGTCGAGGATGTAGAACTTATTGATCCACGGCGTGACGATGACGATGGGCATCGCCCGCACCTTCTCGGTCGTCGGCTCGTAGTGGATCAGTTCGACCAGGCGATTACGGAAGACGACCTTGCCCGGTGTGGTGGCCAGGTCCTTGCCGACCGTGAAGGACTCCGGATCGACCATCAGGATGTTCTTGGCCTTGAGGTCACGCTGGAAGTATTCCCAGCCCTGCTTCAGGCTTTCGCCGTTCGTTTCGACGAAGCGGCGCATGGCCACCGGGTTGAGCCAGAAAAAATTGGTCGGTGCCACCATGTTCAGCCAGTTGCGCAGCCAGAAGGCGGAACGCCGGCGTTCCTTGTCCGACAGGCCGGGCGTTTCGAAGAACATGTCTTCGAGACGGTGGGTGAAGGCGATATACCATTCCTTGACGATGTCCCAGGTTGCCGACTCGGTCCATACCGGATCGGCAAAACGGGCGTCGTCGGCGTGCGGCTGAATGACATCGGCCGACGGTATGCCCAGCGCACGGCGCATGACGTGCGATTGCAAGGCCAGCAGGTCGCCGGACAAGGCATTGGCCGCCCGCGACAACTCCAGCGGGTGCATCAGCCAGGCGGTCTGTGCCGCCAGCAGCGAGGTGGTCACGCCATAGGGATCGATTGCCTTGCTGACCGCGTTGCCCAGGGTTTCCAGCGGGCTTTCGCTGCGAATATCGACACCGTTGTGCTTACCGTTCGAATTACCGGACATGATGGACACCTTTAATGACTCGATAGTCAGTTATCTTACAACGTGATGACGTCGCCCGGATGTGGCAAGTGCACCTCCGGCCAGGCCAGTTGTTCGCCGATGGCCTGGGCAAAATTGGCCGAGGCTCCCGCTTCGCCATGCACGACGAAGGTTTTCCCCGGCGGCTTGTGAAAACCGCGCAGCCAGTCGAGCAGCGCCGGCTGATCGGCATGGGCCGACAGGCCGCCCACCGTGCAGATACGCGCCCGCACCGGCACCGTCTGGCCGAAGATGGTGACCAGCCGCGCCCCGTCCACCAGGCGGCGACCGAGCGTGCCGGCCGCCTGGAAGCCGACGATCAGCACCGTGCATTCGCTGCGTGGCAGGTTTTCGCGCAAGTGGTACTTGATGCGCCCCGCCTCGCACATGCCGCTGGCCGACAGGATCACCGCCCCGCTGCGGATCTCGTTGAGCGACTTGGAGCGCTCGACATCGGCCACGAACTCGATGCTCATCTTGTCCGGGTGCTTTTTTTGCCAGGCGATCAGGTCGCGGGTTTCCGGATCGATCAGATCGGCGTGCGCCAGGGTGATGCGCGTGGCCGCGTTGGCCATCGGCGAATCGACATAGACCTTGAGCGGAAACAGGCGCTTGCGGCGAACCAGGCTGGCCAGCATGTAGAGGATTTCCTGCGTCCGGCCGACGGCGAAGGCCGGGATGATCAGGTTGCCGCCTGCCGCCCGGGTGCGCTCGAAGGCGGCGACGATCTCGTCTTCCGTCTCGGCCAGCGAACGGTGCCGGCGGTCGCCATAGGTCGATTCGACCAGCAGCACGTCGGCCGCCGGTGGCGCCGGTTCCGGATCGTAGAGCACCGCCCGGTCGGACATGCCGAGGTCGCCGGAAAACACCAGCCGGCGCGGCTTGCCTTCGCCGGTAACGGTCACTTCGAGCCAGGCTGAACCAAGAATGTGGCCGGCATCGTGGAAACGTACGCTGACCGACTCGGCCGGCTTCAGAAGCTCGCCGTAATGCACCGGCCGCAGCAGCTTGAGCGAGGCCTGGGCCTGGGCAACGGTGTACAGCGGCGGAACGATGCCGCGCTCATCCTTGCCGCGCCGGTGGCGATGGCGCAACTGCCACTCGGCTTCCTTCTCCTGGATGTGGCCGCTATCGGGCAGCAGCACGGCGAGCAGATCGACGCTCGCCTGGGTGGCATAGATCGGCCCGCGGTAGCCAAGCATGGCCAGGCGCGGCAACAAGCCGGAATGGTCGATATGGGCGTGGGTGAGCAGGACGAAGTCGATCTGGCGGACATCGAAGCCGAAATTGAGCGCCCGCATATTCTTCTGGCGGGCCTCCGGCCCACCCTGGAACATGCCGCAATCGACCAGAAAACGGACGTCGTCCGTTTCGACCAAGGTACAGGAGCCAGTTACTTCACCGGCTGCTCCGAGAAAGGATAGACGCATGTTTGTATTCCTCCCGACTTGGTTGTAGCATGAACCTCAAGCGGGCGGAATGCAACGCCAGCAGGCCATTTCAGGAGGTTAAGCATGTTCAAGCACATCTTCGTCCCGACCGATGGATCGGAACTGTCGCGCGCCACCGCGCAACGCGCCGTATCGTTCGCCAAGGAAGCCGGCGCCCGCATTACGGTGTTCTTCGCCAAGCCGGAATACCCGATCGCCTATTTCGGCGAGGGCGCCCTGATCGACCCGACCACGCCGGAGAAATTTGCCGAACTGGCCGAGCAGCAAGCGGCCGAATATCTTGGCGAGGTGCAGAAGCAATGTGCCGAAGCCGGGGTCGAGTGCACGACGGCCACCGCAACCAGCGACGTGCCTTACGAAGCGATTATCGAAGCGGCCGAAAAGTCAGGCTGCGACCTGATTTTCATGGCCTCGCACGGCCGCCGCGGTATCAGCGGCTTCCTGCTCGGCAGCGAAACCAACAAGGTGCTGACCCATTCCAAGGTGCCGGTTCTCGTTTATCGCTGAACCCGCCAGCCGGCGCCTGCGGGCGCCGGCAGTCTCATATCACGGGGCGGAGCAGCTGCTCCTGCCCGGCAGAATGCGGCACAGCACCTTGCCGCTGGTGGTATCGACGAAATCGATTTCGTCGAGATGGCCGACCAGATACCGTTTCTTCAGCGTGAAATCGACCGGCCGCCCATGGGTGGCCTTCCAGTATGTGGTGCTTTCGCTGATCACCGGCTCGACCAGACGGGCGATGGCGCGCAGCCCGACATGGCCGGCCAGCGCTGACGGCAGGCTGGCCGAGAAGCCGGCGTCGTCGTCAGCCGTCCGGGCATAAAAGTCGTACAGGTTCTCGAACGCCAGGAAATAGTCGTAGCGCCAGTTGACCTTCATGTGCTGCGGCGTGCCGATCTTGTCCTCGTGCTCGTACTCACCGCGCTCAACGGCCACCGACTGCAGGGGCAGGAACTTGAAGCGGTAGTAGTCCTCGACAGCCGGATCGGCCAGCGGCCGCCAGCTCCAGCCTTCGGCCAGCTGGTTGAAGGCCATGCGGTAGAGCACGTTGAGCTGCTCGCCGGAGGTCTGCTCATCCAGTCCGCCGCCCGACAGGTCGACATCGACCGCGAATGACTGCCCGACCTTGCCATGCAAGCTGTCGCCGGGCAGCTCCACCAGGCGAACATATTGCCGCTCGGCCGTATCTGCGGCGTGGGCAGCACCAAAAAAGGCGGCGACCGCGGTCGCCGTGAATAGATATCTGAGGAAAAACATGTCGACTTGGAACAATCCCTTGGATGAACAAGCCAGACGAATGATCGGCGCTACGGAAAAAATCGCCCATGATGCACATCAACAAATGCTGATACTGCTCAGACTTGGGTCTGCGTCACGGCCTTGCGGAAGCGCACCAGCGCCACGCCAAAGAAGACTGCGCCAACGCCGGTCATCGCCAGCAGGTCGCGCCAGATGACATCGAAACCGGCACCGCGGTACAGGATGGCCTGCGCCAGCCGGACAAAATAGGTCGCCGGCGCCGCCAGCATGATGTTCTGGACGATGGCCGGCATGCTCTCGCGCGGCGTCACGCCGCCGGAAAGCATCATCAGCGGAATGATGCTGAGGATGATGAGCAGCCCGAGCTGCGGCATGGAGCGCGCCAGCGTGCCAAGAAAGATGCCGATCGATGCCGCCGAGAACAGGTAGCAGGCGGCAGCCGCGAGAAACAGCGGCACCGAGCCGGCAATCGGCACCCGGAGCACCTGTTGCACCATCACGGTCAGCGCGAAGGTGACGCCGATCAGCACGGCCAGGCCATTGGCCCAGATCTTGGCCATCATGATCTCGAAGGGCGTCAGCGGCATGACAAGCAGGTGTTCGATGGTGCCGTGCTCGCGCTCGCGGATGAAGGCCGCACCGACCAGGATGATGGTCAGCATGGTGACGTTGTTGATGACCTCCATGACGCCGCCGAACCACACGCCAGTCAGATTGGGGTTGTAGCGGACACGTGGCACGAGGCGGATGGGCAGATCAGTGCCCGCACGCTGCCCGGTGAGGTATTCATTGACCTCGCCGAGGGCGATGCTCTTGATATACGTGGCGCCGATGAAGGCCTGGCTCATGATCGTCGCGTCGATGTTGAGCTGGACTTCCGGTTGGCGGCCGGCCAGCACGTCGTGCTGGAAATGGTTCGGGATGACCAGCGTGAAGTTGTAGGTACCGAGATCCATCTCGCGGTCGAGCTCGGCCAGCGTCAAGGTGGCCGGCTGCCGGAAATAGGGCTTGTAGAAGGCGCCGACGATGCGCCGGGAGAGCGGCGACTGGTCTTCATCGACCACCGCCACCGGCGCATTGTGCAGTTCCTGCGAGGTCGCCGTCGCCGCCGTGTAGATGGCCCCGGAGAAGGCCCAGCAGATGAGCAGCAACAGTACCTTGTCGGCCCACAGGCTTTTCAGTTCTTTCAGACCGAGGCGGTAGATGTTGGCGAGCGACATGACTAGCGCTCCTGCTTCCTGAGCAGCAGCACGGCCAGCAGCGTCAGCACCGGGATGAAGGCGGCGAGCTTGATGAAATGCGGCAGCAAGTCGGCGAAATCGAGCGCCTTGGTGAAAATGCCGCGGCAGATGACCAGAAAATAGGTGGCCGGGAAGAACTGGCCGATCCAGTAGCCGGCGCCCTCCAGCGAGCTGACCGGGCTGGTCAGGCCGGAGAAGCTGACGGTCGGCAGCATGCTCATGATCGCCGTGCCGAACAATGCGGCGATCTGTGTGCTGGTGAAGGTCGACACCAGCAGCCCGAAGCCGGTGGTGACGATGACATAGAGCAGCGTGGCGACGCCGAGCGCGAGCAGGCTGCCCTTGATCGGCACATGGAAGACCAGTTGCGACTGGATGAGCAGCAACACGAAGCTGATCATGGCCACCACGATATAGGGCAGTTGCTTGCCGAGCAGGAATTCCAGCCGGGTGACCGGCGTTACGTAGAGATTGGTGATCGAGCCGAGTTCCTTCTCGCGCACGACGCCGAGCGCCATCAGGATGGCCGGGATGAAGATCAGCAACAGCGGAATCACCGCCGGCACCATGGCGTAGATGCTCTTCACGTCCTGGTTGTAGCGGTAGCGCGACACGATATTGACCGCGTAGGCCGTGCTGAGGCCGGTTGCCTCCTTGATGATCTGCTGGACGTACTGCAGATGCATGCCTTCGGCGTAGCCGCGTACCGTTTCGCCGCGATAGGGCATCGCACCGTCGATCCACATGCCGATTTCCGGCGACCGGCCACGCCGCAGATCGCGCCCGAAATTGGCCGGAATGTCGATGGCCAGCGCCAGTTCGCCATTGTTCATGCGCCGGTCGAGCTCGGCCGTATCGACGATGGGCGGCCGCTCGATGAAATAGCGCGAACCGGCAATATTCTGCACATAGGCCCGGCTCTCCGGCGACTGGTCGCGGTCGAGCACGGCGAAACGCAGGCCCTCGACATCCATCGAAATGCCGAAACCGAGCACGAACATGAGCAGCACCGAACCGAGCAGCGCGAAGGCAAGGCGGATCGGGTCGCGGCGCAGTTCCAGCGATTCGCGGTAGGCATAGCCGAGCAGGCGGCGCAGGCTGAAGCGGGGGCTCTCCCCTCTTCCCGGCGAAAGCTCCAGGGAGGGGTCTGTCCGGTCGGGCGCAGCAGGCTCAGGCTCCGGCAGGGGCGCAGGTTGGGCAACCGCCTGGGCTGCCGCCTTGCTCACCCCCGTTGCTTCCTCCAGATAACTGATGAAAGCGGCTTCCAGCGTCGGTTCGCCGCGTGCGGCACACAGCCCGGCCGGGGTGTCGCTGGCCAGCACCTTGCCGGCATGCATCAGCGAGATGCGGTCGCAACGCTCGGCCTCGTTCATAAAGTGCGTCGAGATGAAAATGGTGACACCGTGCTGGCGCGACAGCTCGACCAGCAGCTCCCAGAACTGGTCGCGCGCCACCGGATCGACGCCGGAAGTCGGCTCGTCGAGGATGAGCAGCTTCGGTTCATGCACCACGGCAACGGCCAGCGACAAACGCTGGCGGATACCGAGCGGCAGGTCGACCGCCGACTGGCCGGCGTATTCATCCAGCCCGAAGCGCTGCATCAGCTCGGCGATACGCGGGCCACGCCGCGCCGCCGGCAGGTGGAACAAGCGGGCGTGCAGGTCGAGGTTGGCCGCCACCGTCAGTTCGCCGTAGAGTGAGAAGGCCTGCGACATGTAGCCGACCTGCTTGCGCGTTTCCAGGTCGCGCGCATCGACCGCCTTGCCGAACAGGCTGGCCGAGCCCTCGCTCGGCGGCAGCAGGCCGGTCAGCATCTTCATGGTGGTCGTCTTGCCGCAGCCGTTGGAGCCGAGAAAGCCGAAAATCTCGCCCGGTTCGATCTGGAAGCTGACGCGGTCCACCGCCGTGAAATCGCCAAAGCGCTGCGACAGGCCCTCGGCTTCGATGGCGTACACACCGCCATCGCCCACGCGCGGCGGGATGACCAGGGCGTGATGCACCTGCCGCCGCGCCTCAGGCAGCAACTGGATGAAGGCGCCATCGAGCGTCGTCTGCCCGGTCTGCGCCCGCAGTTCGGCCGGCGTGCCGGTGCCGATCACCTGGCCGTCATCCATCGCCACCAGCCAGTCGAAGCGCTCGGCCTCTTCCATGTAGGCGGTGGCGACCAGCACGCTCATGCCGGGCCGGCGGGCGCGGATGCTGTCGATCAGCTCCCAGAACTGGCGGCGGGAGAGCGGATCGACGCCGGTCGTCGGCTCATCGAGGATGAGCAGGTCGGGATCGTGGATCAGCGCGCAGCACAGGCCGAGCTTCTGCTTCATGCCGCCGGACAGCTTGGCCGCCGGCCGGTCGCGGAAAGGCGACAGGCCGGTGCTGGCCAGCAATTCGTCGATGCGCGCCGCACGCTCGGCGCGGCCTTGCCCGAACAGCCGGCCGAAGAAATCGACATTCTCGAACACCGACAGCGTCGGGTACAGGTTCTTGCCCAAGCCTTGCGGCATGTAGGCGATACGCGGCTGCACCGATGCCCGGAAACGCCGCTGGCCGATATCGCCGCCCAGCACCTCGACATGGCCGGCCTGGATTTGCCGCGCCCCTGAAACCAGCGCCAGCAGCGAGGACTTGCCCACACCGTCCGGCCCGATCAGGCCGACCATGCAGGCAGCCGGCAGGCTCAGGTCGATGCCATCCAGCGCGGCAACGTCACCATAGCGGTGGCTGACTGCGCTCAGGCGGGCAACCGGCGGGCGCTCCATGGCAATTTACTTCCCGCCAGCCGGAAGCGTCGCCGGCCACGCTGCGTTGGCGTCGAGCCGGACATAGGCCACCCCCGGCATGCCGCCCTTGGCCAGGTCGCGGTGTGCCGCCAGCCAGGCCGGATCGGCGCGCAGCTTGATGCGGAACATCAGCTTCTCGCGCTCGCTGCGCGTTTCCACCTCGCGCGGGGTGAACTGGGCTTTCGGCGCAACGAAGCTGACCGTAGCCGGAATCGCCTGCTCCGCCAGGGCATCGAGCACGATGCGCGCCTCGGCACCCAGCGCCACCTGCCCGGCCTTGTCGGTCGGCAGGTAAACCGTCATGTACATGTCGGACAGATCGACCAGGGTCAACGCCTTGCCGCCGGCCGCCAGCACCTCGCCGGCTTCGGCCAGGCGGTAGAGCACCCGCCCGCTGATCGGCGCCTTCAGGCTGGTGTCGTTCAGCGTTGCGCGCAGGCTATCCACCCGCGCTTGCGCCGTCGCCACCGCCGCCTCGGCTTCGGCGACCCGGCTGGATGCCTGCGCCATGCCAGCCATCGCCCCTTCCATGCCGGTCTGGTCGCTATCGAGCTTGTTGCGCGAAATGAAACCGCGGCCGACCAGTTCCTCGGAGCGCTTCAAGGTCTTGCCGGCCAGCGTTGCATCGGCCTTCGACTTGCGCACCCCGGCCCGCGTTTCATCCACCGCCTTCTGCGCCTGCACCACCTGCGCCTCGGCAGCCCTCAACTGGGCGCGCAGATCGTCGGCATCGAGCCGCCCGACCACCGAGCCCGCCTCGACCCAGTCCCCCTCGCGCGGCCCAAGCTCAGCCAGGCGCCCGGCGATCTTGGTGGCAACATCGACTTCAGTCGCCTCTAGGCGGCCGTTGCCCGAGGCAAAACCGGCGGGAAGCCCGGCCGGGCGATGCTGGTAAATGTAATAGGCCCCTCCGGCAAGCACCGCCAGAGCGAGCACCCAAAAGACAAGATTGCGAACGCGCACCAGGTTCATAAACCACCCAATTAGTTACTGACCTTAAAGTCATTATCTGGATGAATTATAGGCCAGCTCTGTTGCAGCGTCTTGCTGACGATCAAGAAAGCGGCGACGCGCTGCGTGTAGCCAGAGTGCATTATCCGCCTGGCTACTGCCCAGCGTACGTGGGGGTTTAAATCCATGCCCCCGTTGCCGGGGGGCGATGCCATTGCCAACTCGCCCCAGCTCGCCATGTTCGGCGTTTCAATCCACGCCCCCCGTTGCCGGGGGGCGATGCTTTTGCTCTCCCACTCGTCGCATGAAAACCTGACGTTTCAATCCACGCCCCCCGTTGCCGGGGGGCGATGCCTGCCGGGCATCTTCGTCGAAACCGTCGAAGATGTTTCAATCCACGCCCCCCGTTGCCGGGGGGCGATGCCTCTGGCAAGCTCGACGACCTGTCCGAGCATGATGTGTTTCAATCCACGCCCCCCGTTGCCGGGGGGCGATGCCTTATTTTGTGACGATTTGAAAAAGTTATTCGCCCGGTTTCAATCCACGCCCCCCGTTGCCGGGGGGCGATGCCGCTTCGGCCTCGCCTATAGGCGCTCGACCAACCAAGGAGTTTCAATCCACGCCCCCCGTTGCCGGGGGGCGATGCCTGCAGCGCAACGACGACGGGTCAACGACGAGCCTGTTTCAATCCACGCCCCCCGTTGCCGGGGGGCGATGCCGTTACAAAAACCGCCGCCAAGTGTTGGCCTACAACGGTTTCAATCCACGCCCCCCGTTGCCGGGGGGCGATGCCTCGCCCCGGCCATCGTTACTACGGGTGGCGCAAAGTTTCAATCCACGCCCCCCGTTGCCGGGGGGCGATGCCCGTGCGAGGCGTTGGTCTGGGTGACGGTTTCGTTGTTTCAATCCACGCCCCCCGTTGCCGGGGGGCGATGCCCTGGCCGACATGATCGCAGCCTTCGAGAAACAGCAGGTTTCAATCCACGCCCCCCGTTGCCGGGGGGCGATGCCTTTCGACGCGCTGGTGCAAAGCCAGGCCAGCAAGGTTTCAATCCACGCCCCCCGTTGCCGGGGGGCGATGCCACTGGACAGCACGCCCAGACGGTCCATGTTGTCGTTGTTTCAATCCACGCCCCCCGTTGCCGGGGGGCGATGCCGGCAGCCTCATGGCACGCCTCGTCCTGTTTAGATGTTTCAATCCACGCCCCCCGTTGCCGGGGGGCGATGCCGAGGGAACTGTCGTCAAGCACCCGAACGCAATCTGGTTTCAATCCACGCCCCCCGTTGCCGGGGGGCGATGCCCCGGGGTAGTCCTGGCCGATGGGCAGCGTGGTATTGTTTCAATCCACGCCCCCCGTTGCCGGGGGGCGATGCCGTACGCCTCCCATCCGGCGACATGGGCTTTAGATAGTTTCAATCCACGCCCCCCGTTGCCGGGGGGCGATGCCGTTCCTGCGGTTCGCGTTCAACCTCGTCAAGCCGGTTTCAATCCACGCCCCCCGTTGCCGGGGGGCGATGCCCCATCTCCCGTAACTACCGAGAGCAAAAGGCAAAAACGGCCGTGTTGTGCGAACCGCCTGCCTTTCGAGCAGAAAACATCTTACTTGAATCAACATCCAAGTTAAAACGCCAGGAAATTCAGCGCCTTGCAGCGCGCGCGAACCTCCCGGGAAAATGTCGGTCACTCGACGTTCGCGCAAAATCATAGGATCAACGGCGCGTCGAAATCGGTTGCCCGGAAGCAGCCGTGCTCCTTAACTTCATAGCCGCGTAGTTCGGCAATCCGGTAGAAGCGCAGATTGTCTTCTTCGGCCTTGATCTCGGCGATCAGGTCGCGTTCCAGAGCTTCGAACTGCGCCCGGTCGATCTGGCATTCGAAAACGGATTTCTGCACCCGCTGGCCGATACCCTCGCACAGCTTGGCAACACGGCGCAGGCGGCGACGGCCTTCGCGGGTTTCGGTGTTGACGTCGTAGCAGACGATAACCAGCATCAGCGCACCAGATAGGGCAGGTATTGATCGGTATCGCCGCGCAGCGTGCGCGCCAGCAGGCGGGCCTGGACATGCGGCAACAAGCCGAACGGAACAGTTTCGGCCAACAGCGGGTGAGTGAGCGCTTCCTGCTTGCGCTCCTGATAGGCAACGAGCACCGCCTTGCGTGCATCGCCTTCAAGCAGCACGGCGCCACCTTCCCGTTCGACAAAACCATCAGCGCCAATTTGCCCCCGATTGATCAGCGAAAGCGCCAGGCGGTCGGCAAAACTTCGGAATTCCTCCATCAGATCAAGCGCCAGGGCGGCACGCCCAGGTCGCACGGCATGCAGGAAACCAATCTGCGGATCGAGCCCAGCCGCTTCGATGGCCGAGCGGCAATCGTTCATCAACAGGGAATAAAGAAAGGAGAGCAGCGCATTGACCCGGTCACGCGGGGGGCGACGGGTGCGCCCATCCATGCGGAAGTCCTCCCGTGCCATCGGGCGAATGAGGTAATTGAGCGCAGCAAAATACTGGCGGGCCGCTTCCCCTTCGATGCCGCGCAGGGTATCGAGATCGCCGGCAGCTGGCAGTGCGCGCAAGGCAGCCGCCAGATCGTTGGCCCCACGGGCAAGTACGGCAGCATCGTCTTCCGCCTTGCTTTCGCGGGCGCCGCGCAAGAGTACCTGCCGACAATTGCGCACCTTGCCGGCAATGCAGTTGCGCGCCACCCCAATGACAAACGAGGGATCACCGGCCAAGCGGTATTGCGCCTGGCGCAGCAGTACGTTGCCGGAGACGGCCCCCTCCAGCCGCGCCTTGAAACGGCCGTTGGCATCGAGCAGCACGAGGGCGACGCCATCCTCGGCCAGGCGATGCATCAAGGGCAAGGAAACCGAAACCTGACCAAAACAAACGACGGCGCCCAGATGGTGCAGCGGCACGCGCAAGCGGGTTTCATGCTCGACCTCCAGGCGCACCGTGTTGTTATCGAGATGAACGTAGCTTTCCGGCAGCGTCACATAGAGGGTGTTCAACAGCTGCATTTCAGTCCTCCGCTTCGAACAGGGTGGCGAATGCTGCAGCCCGCCCGGCATCGGCATGCATCGCCTCGGGCTGGCAAAGGTCGTGCAGCGAGCAGGCCCGGCAGTGATCGTCAGCCAACGGCGGTGGCGTTACCCCGGCCGCCAGCATGTTGCGCACGCCGGCAATCGCTTCTTTCGTTTTTGCCCTTAAATTCTGGTCGACCGCAACAATGCGCCGCCGCCGCGAGGAGGCGTAATACAGCGCCCCTTCCGGCACCGGTCGGCCAAACATATCCTCCAGGCACAAGGCCTGCGCCGCCAGTTGAATATCATCGCAGGCGGCAATATCCGCCCGCTTGTGGCGGGAGCCGTGTTTGTACTCCACCGGGTAAGGCGTGCCATCGGGCAGGAATTCCACCACATCGGCCTTGCCGACCAGGCCGAGACTGTCGCTGAACAAGGGCAGCGCCCGCTCCACGCGCAGGCCATCGCGGAGTTCAAAACCCGGGTCATCCACCCGCTTGTGCAGCGCCTGGCCGCGCTGGGTGAAGAGGTTTTCTGCAAAGACCTGCTCGATGTGGATCAACGCGCACTGGCGTGGGCAGTAGCACCAGTGCTGCAGTGCGGAAAGGGGAATGGGATCAAGGGCTTCGTCGGTCATCGGGCAACCAATCCAGAAAGAACTTCTCTACAATCCAAGGTCTACCGCAAAGGAGGATTTCACGATGTCGCTCACCTACCAGCAAGTGGCCCAGGCCGCCATGCAACTCACCCCGGACGAGCGCGTCGACCTGGCGGAAAAGCTCTGGGTCAGCGTCGACACGCCGGAAGCCATTGCCGCCGCCTGGGATGAAGAAATCGCCCGCCGTGTCGCGCAACTCGATGCCGGCGAGGTGGAAACCGTACCCGCCGAACAAGTCCTTGCCGAACTGCGCGCCCGGCTGAAGTGATTTCCATCCGTCTACACCCGGCGGCTCAACGAGAAATTCGGCGTGCGTTCGACTGGTATCTCCAGGAAGCAGGCCAACGCATCGCTGCCGGCTTTCTCGACGATTTCGAACAAACACTGGCCCTCCTGAAAAACCACCCGGAAATTGGCGAACCCGGCGGCAGCAACACCCGCCGCCTGATTTTCCAGCGCTACCCTTACACCGTGGTTTATCGGCTAAAAGATGAGGCGCTGGAAATCGTCGCCACTGCCCACCACAGCCGGCAACCGGAGTATTGGGCGGGGCGGCTGTAGGGTCTGGTTTTACACCCGCTTGATCAGGCTCACCCCAGCCGGCAAACCGGCCTCGTCAACGCTGACCTCGTAATCACCGAAGCTGCGCGGCACGTCCACATTGTCCTTGCGCTTTATCTTGATGCGGTCAAAAAGCGAGTGCGCATGCGCGTTGCCCAATTCCGAGTCGTGCTTGAAGACGTACAGCCCGCGCGTCGACATTTCGCCACGAGCAGCGGAGCGGTCATGCTCGAACATCTGCTCCAGCGCCTGCCAGAGCAGTTCCAGGTCTTCCTCGCCAAAGCCGGTTTGCTTAGCGAGGAAAGAGGAAACAAAGCCGTGGGCGACGTAAATGCCGTAAGGAACGGTGTGCTTGCGGCCCATGGTGCGGTTGTCGCCCTGCTGCTTCTCGGCCTCGGCTTCCGTTGCCACCGCCATGCGGGTAATCGAATGCTCTTGGGCGATGATCGGATCGACGGAGCGGGCAAAGGTCAGTTGCACCGGCCCACGTACCTGGCCGCAGTTCGTGCCCAGCGACATAACGGCGCCGAAGGTGCGTACATCGAAGAAATTGGCGCACATCCATTGCCGAGCCTTGTCCACCGTATCGCCGCTACCCTTGCGCTTCTTGTCGCCTTTGAGCTCTTCTTCGGCGCCAATGGCGATATAAGCCTTTTCGTGTGCCTGATTGAGAACCGCCTTTTCCTTCACGTAGATGTCGAAGGGCGGCGTTTCGCCTTTCACCAAGCCTACAAAGTTACGCACCTTGCGCTTCAGGGAAACATCGGTCACCAGCCCGTGGCCGGATTCGGCATCCAGGCGCGGCAGGTTACCGGCATCCGGGTCGCCGTTGGGGTTTCCGTCGCGCACATCAAAAACGAGGACGAAGTCGTAGCGGTTGTTCAGGCTCATTTGGATTCTCCCTGGGTGGATTGCATTGATTGGCTGGATTCGGATTTGCTGAAAAAGTCCTGGCGCTGGTGGTAGTAGCCGAGGGCGAAACGGCCTTGCTCGGGCAGGCTCAGGTGTTTCGGGAAGTCGTTGAGGCCGCCCATGATTTCGCCGAGCAGACGCTCGAAATTGATGGCACGGCCGCGATTGGTGAGTTTCGCCAGATGGTGATTCTTGAGGCGCAGCAAGGTGGTGAAAACCACCACCGGCGTGCTGGAAGCGGCGCCGTAATAGCGTTCGCGAATGGTCGCGTTGAGGCCGGGGCTGGCTTCTTCCTGGATTTTTTCCAGCGCCGCGAACAGGCGCCCCAGCCGGTAGGCTGGGCTGGTGTTCTCTAAATCGAGCATGTCGGACAACTCCTTGTCGAGAAATTGATTCGGTTGAAAGCGTTGCAAACGATTGAGGCTGGCCTTGATGGCGGCAGCGCGTAGGGAGGTGACGTTCTGTTCGGCGCGGCAGCGCAATACCGCCGCATTGAGCCAGGTGGCAGGAAACGGACTGCCGGAGAGAATTGCCCGCATGATGTCGCCACCCAGGTTGGGCGGAATGTTGTCGGCCTTGCCCTGCTGGGCGCAGGCGGCAAGCAGACGGAAAAGGCTCGGATATTCCGGGTCTTTCGCGCTGCGCACGACTTTCAGGTCGGCGAACCATTGCCGGATCTGGCAGGCGATTTCGTGCAGCGGTGCGGCATGCCCGAAACGGACGGAAACCCGCGCCGCGTTGGGCGCCAGACCCAGCACGTAAAACAGCTTGTCACCCCGACCGCCGTCGAACTGCCCGGACTGGACGGCACCAAGCAGGGCGCGCACTTGCTCGGCACGGTGATCGGGATCATCCCGCTCGCCGAAAATGGCGGCGAAACCTTCCTCGATCTCGGCATCGTCCTTCTGCGTCCAGAACACCGTCGAGGCATCGCCGACCTGGATGCGCTGGCGGGAATTGCGGTCGAGCAGATGATTGAGCGCCGTGGTGTAGCCAAAGGCGGCCAGCGGGCTGACCGGCGCATTGTCGCCCTGCTCCTTGTTGTAGGAGGCGAAGGCGTCGAGGTTGAAGGAAACCAGCGTAGCGCCGGAACTTTGCGCCCCCCAGACGCCTTTGATCACCGTATGCAGACGTTCGGCGGATGCCGCCTGGCCGGTCACCAGACAAAAAGCCGGCTTGCCGCTTTCTTCGGTCACATCGCCCCGTCCGGCAATCACTGCCGGCCGCTGGCAGATCAAGTCGCCATCGTTGTGCAGCCGGAACGTAACGACCGGATTGCCTTCGAGGATTTCCGGCCAGGCAGGATCGGTGGCCAGCGCGGCTTGCCCGTAGTTGGCGTAGAAATTATCTAGCGCTTTAAGACCCGCATCTGAACGGGCCGCTTCGGGCAACTCCACAATCCGCTGGCGGAAAGCCGCATGCTGCTGGGCCACTCGTTCCGGCTTGCCCTTGGTGTCGACGCCCAGAGCGTATTCAGCGGTATCCCATAACAGGTTGGCCGCCCCGCCGGAGGAACGCTTGACGCCCTTGGGCACCTGGTAACGCCGTGCTTGCTTCTTCTTACCGTCGCCTTGGCGCGTGTCGATGATGCCGAGCGGCCGGCCTTCGGCGGTCAACTCGACGATGAAGGGAATTTCCTTGTCCTCCAGCCCGAAGGCCGGCAGACGGCGGGCCGGGTCGGGATCGGCGGCCTTGCGCTGGTAGTAGTCGTAGAGGGCTTGCAGGATCATGCCGTCACCTGCGCTTGTGTCAGGTCGATGACCCCGTTTTGCAGGTCGGCGCGGAAAAAGCGCGGTTTCGGGTCGTTGACCGCTGCAAAATCCATGTCGTAGAGCATCCAGCCCAGATCGCGGCTTTCGGCCAGGGCGGGTACCTCGCTGTCCGGATCGGTGACCAGCCGGAAACGGGCGGCGAATTCGCGGCAACCGAGATAGGGCTGATTGACGCACTGCCCTTTCTCGGCCCGGCGCTGGAACATCTCCCGGTACTTGGCCGGATTCGCCCGCGCATCGTCGCCGACCGGCAGCAGTTCGGCATGCAGGCGATAAGCCACATCGCGCAGGAACAGCCCGGCCCGCTGCTGACGGTCGTCCTCGATGTACAGCGCTAGATTGCCCTGCCCGGCGTTCATCGCCGTCTGGGCATTGCGCACTGAAGCCTTGGCCGACACCTCGTTACGCCGCACGCTGATCCATTTGATCGGCTTCAAGACCTCGATGCGCCGCACCTCCCAGCGTATCGCCGGCTTCCACAAAATGGCTTCGAACACCGAACGCGCCGCCGATGGCGTGATCACGTCGTAGGAAACCCGCTCAACCTTCATTTCCGGTCGGGTGAAGCAGGCGAAGTCACCTGATACTTCAAGGCAAAAACTCTTCATCGTTTCTCCTTTTGCATTTCATTCATTGTCACCACCGCCAGTCTCACAGCACGAGACTCCCGGGGTCACCCGGTGCCCCATCCACATTGATGCCCAGCACCCGGTCGTAGAGCAGGTCGTTACCGAACGACTGCACGTACAAACCCGGAAAATCGCCGCCCAGCGGTTCGATGTCGCCCAGCCCTTCCAGACGTTGCAGGTCGCGCTGGTAGATGCTCACGCCGTAGCGTTGCAGCTTGCGCAGAAGCCAGCGCTGCGGGCCTTCCTTTTTCAGGGTGTTCAGCAAAACATCGATTGCGTTGTCGTCTGCGTTGCGCTTGTAGCGAACAAAGACCGTGGCGCCTTCGGCTTCGTCGATCAAACGGAAGCGCTCGGCAGCAGTGCGGAAATTGACGTCGCCGATCTGGCCGACGCGCAGCAAGCCGCAGATATCCTTGGTGTCGAGAATCGCATTGCCGTAGAGCTGGCGGAAAAAGTCCGCGAAGCGCTCGACGCCCATCGGGTCGGCCTCGGGCGGCAAGGCCTCCCACAGGATGCGCGTCGCCTGTTCGGCCATGCGCAGCAGCCCCGGCGGCGCCGGTTTGGGCGGCACAAAGACATGCACTTCGCCCTTGTCCAGACGGCCCTCGCGGTTGCAGCGGCCGGCGGCCTGGGCGAT
>JAEUOE010000187.1 GCA_016790885.1 Dechloromonas sp.
CAGTTCAGCCTTGACCCAGTCGGTGTTGCGCTCGCGTTCGAGCATGATGGTCCGGGCGCGCATCAGGGCGACGGCGATGGAATACATCCAGAAGCACATGGCCATCAGCAGCATGCCGTAGAGCATGGTGGTGGCCATCGAAGACTTGGTCAGGTTGACGCTGGAGCCCTGGTGCAGGGTATTCCACCACTTCACCGAGAAATAGATGATCGGGATATTGACCACGCCGACCAGCAGCAACAGGCCGCCAGCCTTGTCGGCACGGCGCGGATCGTCGATGGCGGCGGTCAGCGCCATGTAGCCGATGTACAGGAAGAGCAGGATCAGTTCCGAGGTCAGGCGGGCGTCCCACACCCACCACGCGCCCCACATCGGCTTGCCCCACAGGGCGCCGGTCCATAGCGACAGGAAGGCCATCAGCGCGCCGGTCGGTGCCAGGGCCTGGGCCATCATGCCGGACAGGCGGGTGTTGAAGGCCAGGCCGATGGCGGCCCAGAAGGCCATGACCAAATAGATGAACATGCTCAGCCAGGAGGCGGGCACGTGGATGAAGATGATGCGGTAGCCCTCGCCCTGCTGGAAGTCGGTTGGCGCAACCAGCATGCCGAGATAGAGCCCGGCCAGGCCGAATACGGCAGAGAGGGCCCAGAAATAGGGGATCAGGGTGCCGGCCAGCGGGTAAAAGGTGGCGGGCGAGGCGAATCGATAGAGATTGAAGCGGTCGTTCATTCGAGGGCGATCTTCAAGGCGGCGGCTGATGCCCAGGGGGCGAAGCCGAGTGAAGCGAAAGTCATGGCGGCCAGCAATGACAGGTGTCCTTCCCCCCCGAGCCCGGACACCGTCGCGTCAACCGCGCCAGCGCCGAATATTAGCACCGGGATATACAAAGGCAGAACCAGCAGCGAGAGCAGCACGCCGCCACCGCGCAGGCCAAGGGTCAGCGCGGCGCCGATGGCGCCGATGCCGGACAGGGCCGGGGTGCCGAGCAGGATGGCGCCGGTCAGCACGAGCAGCGCATCGGACGACAGGTCGAACTGGATGCCGAGCACCGGGGCGATCAAGGCCAGCGGCAGGCCGGAAACCAGCCAGTGAGCGATCACTTTTCCGGTAACGACCAGGCCAAGCGGGTGCGGGGCGAGGGCTAGTTGTTCGAGCGTGCCGTCGCGGTGGTCGTCGGCGAACAGGCGAGGCAGCGAGAGCATGGTGGCGAGCAGGGCGGCGACCCACAGCACGCCGGGCGCCAGCTTGCGCAGCAAGTCGGGTTCCGGACCGATGCCGAGCGGGAACAGGCTGACGACGATGACGAAGAAGAACAGCGCCGAGACGATGTCGGCCTGGCGACGCATGGCCAGCTTGAGATCGCGGCCGACGACGGCGAAGATGATTTTCAGCATCGCGTCGCCATCAGGAAAGCCGCAGTTCGCGCACCGTGCCGGCCGGAATGGCAACCAGCTGGTGGGTGGTCATCACGGCCAGGCCGCCGCGTTGCAGGTGGCCGGAGATGATGCCGGCCAGCCAATCGACGGCGGCGACGTCGAGGGCGACGAAGGGCTCGTCGAGCACCCACAGTGGGCGGCGTTCCTTGACCAGGCGGGCCAGCGCGACGCGACGCTTCTGGCCCTGCGACAGGTACTTGCAGGCGAGATCCTCGCGCCCGGCGAGGCCGACCTGCTCCAGTGCGTCGAGTGCGTCGTCCTCCGATAAGTCCTCGTCGGCCAGGTGGGCCGAGGCAAGCAGGTTCTCGAGCGGGGTCAATTCTTCCTTGATGGCGTTCAGGTGGCCGAGATAGCACAGGTCGGCGCGGAAATCGTCGCTATTGCGCCGAATGGACTGGCCCTGCCAGCGGATTTCGCCGGCTTCCGGCGGCAAGAGGCCGATGATCATGCGTAGCAGGCTGGTCTTGCCGGCGCCGTTCCTGCCTTGCAGATAGAGCAGTTCCCCCGCTTCCAGCTTGAAGCCAAGGCCTGCGAACAGGCGGCGCTCGCCGCGCACGCATTCCAGATTGTCAGCTTCGAGCATCAGGGGAAAAACCGAAATAAATCAGGCGCAAATTATGAACGCGCAAGTGTAGCGGCAGATTGATGATCATCAAACAAAAACGGCCAAGAAAAACGGGGGCCGCAGCCCCCGTCGCTGGCAGCTTGCCGCCTACTTCTTCTCGAACGGCGTCGGGCGCGGCGTGGTGTCGGACGACGGCGGCAGGATCGGTATCTTGAAGTTCGGCTGGTCGCCGGTCAGGGTCTTCAGGAAAGCGACGATCTTGGCGTTTTCATCATCGGTAAACTTCTTGCCCAGTTGCAGGCGGCCCATGATGTCTACGGCTTCCTTCAGCGTATTGGCCGCACCGTCGTGGAAGTACGGATAGGTCATTTCGACGTTGCGCAGGGTCGGCACCTTGAAGTTGAAGCGGTCGGCATCCTTGCCGGTCACCGCGGAGCGCCCCTCGGCCGGGCTGGCGGCCTTGTACGGCTCGACCAGGCCCATCTTCTGGAAGGAGTTGCCGCCGACGGCCGGTCCGTTATGGCAGGCGACGCAGCCGCTGTCCTTGAACAGCTTGTAGCCTTCCAGCTCATTCTTGCTCAGGGCCTTCTTGTCGCCCTTCAGCCACTTGTCGAAGCGGGAGTTCGGGGTGACCAGGGTTTCCTCGAAGGCGGCGATGGCCTTGGTCACCTTCTCGATATCGACCTTGTCGGAACCAAAGGCCTTTTTGAACTCGGCAACGTAACCGGGGATGGATTGCAGCACATCGACGGCCAGGGTGTGCGAGAAAGCCATTTCACCCGGGTTGGCGATCGGGCCGCCGGCCTGTTCCTTGAGGTCGGCGGCGCGGCCGTCCCAGAACTGGGCGAGGTTGAGGCTGGAGTTCAGTACGGTCGGGGCGTTGATCGGGCCTTGCTGCCACTTGTCGCCGATCGAGGTCGGGATGTTGTCGGTGCCGCCCATCGACAGGTTGTGGCAGGAGTTGCAGGAAATGAAGCCGGACTTGGAGAGACGCGGATCAAAGTAGAGCTTCTTGCCCAGTTCGACCAGGGCCGGGTTGGTGATCTTGGCTGGCGAGATCGGCTGGATCGGTTCCTGGCTGGCGGCATGGATGGCTTGAGCGGACAGGCCACCGGTCAGTACGATGAGTGCTACTGAAATAATAGTACGTTTCATTATCATTCTCCCTAAGTTGAACAAGCGGTTTGCCCATTTTCCCTGTCGGGAGTGTGGTAATGTTGATTTAAATCAATGATTTCTATGGGTTTTGGTAATAGGCATCATAGGTTTTCCCTATAACTCAAAGGGGCATCAGACCCCGTTTGCTGGAGAGCAGAAGTGACCTTGACCGAATTGCGCTATATCGTGGCCTTGGCTCAGGAAGGCAATTTCAGCCGGGCGGCCGAATCCTGTTCGGTGAGCCAGCCCACCCTCAGTGTCGCCATAGCACGCCTGGAAGATGAACTTGGCGTGCAGTTGTTCGAGCGCGGCAAGGGTTTCGTGTCGCCGAGCACGGTCGGGGCCCGCGTGGTGGAACAGGCCCAAGTGGCGCTGCGCGAGGCGGAGAAGGTGCGCCAGGTTGCCATGCGTGGCCGCGACCAACTGGATGGCCCGCTGCGCCTGGGGGTCATCCATACCATCGGGCCTTACCTGTTGCCGCAGCTCATCCACTCGCTCAAGCTGGTGGCGCCCAACATGCCGCTGGCCATCGAGGAGAACATGACAGCCAACCTGGCCGACATGCTGCATGACAACGAGGTCGATGTCGTCATCGTCGCCCTGCCCTTCGAGGTGCCGGGCATCGTGACGCGTGCCATCTACGACGAGTCCTTCAAGGTCGTCGTGCCGCGCGGGCATCGTTGGGAAGGGCGGGAGAGCATCGCGCCCGAGGATGTTGCCGGCGACGAGGTGCTGCTGCTGAAGGCAGGCAACTGCTTCCGCGACCAGGTGCTGGGCGCGTGCCCGCAGGTGAGCAGTCCGGAAACCGATGTGCGCCTCGGGCATTCCATCGGCACCATCCGCTGCATGGTGGCCTCCGGGCTCGGCGTTTCGGTGTTGCCCGACAGTGCCCTGCAACACCCCTACAGCAACGATATGATCAGCGTCATTCCCTTTGCCCAGCCTGCCCCGTCGCGCCGTATCGCGCTCGGCTGGCGAGCCGGATTCGTCCGTACCAAAGCCATCGATGCTCTGCTCGATGCGGTGGGCAAGCTCAATTCACCTGCCTATCGCCTGATCCTGTGAGCGCCGATCAGTACTTCGGTTTGCAACTGCTGTATCGCGTCGGCCATCTGTTCGCCGGTTAGCCCGAACTCCTCGCGCAGGGCGGCAACGGCCACCTTGTTGCCGGCCTGATGGTGGCGGACCAGTTGGGCCGCGATATCGTGCATCCGGGTATGCAGCCCCGGAATGCTATGGAAGGCCTCGATGGTGGTGTAGCGCTGGCTGTCGGCGCTGTCCTGCCAGTGCGAAAAGCGGCAGGCTTTCTGGTCGAGCGCGGGGGGGTGGAGGCTGCCCGTGGTGTCATCGAGATAGCTGTGCACGGCGCGCACCCAGCGCTTGTGGTCGACCCCGGCAATCAGCAGGGGCAGGTCGTCGCGCGACCAGTTGAAAGCGGCGGCCAGGTTCCATAGCTCGTCCGGCAGGAAATTCCTGATCCATGCCGGCAGATCTTCCGGCGGCATGGGGCGGGCGATGCCGAAGCCCTGGGCCATGTCACAGCCGAGCAGGAGCAGGACCAGGCCGTGTTCGACGGTTTCCACACCCTCGGCAATGACGGCGCGGCGGAAAGCCTGGGTCAGGCCGATGACGCCTTCGACGATGGCCAGGTCATCCGGGTTGTCGAGCATGTCGCGGACGAAGGACTGGTCGATCTTGAGCAAATCGGCCGGCAGGCGGCGGAAGTAGGTGAGCGAGGAGTAGCCGGTGCCAAAGTCGTCGAGGGCGAAACTGACGCCGAGCTTGCGGCATTCGGCGAACAGCGCGGCCGTGGTGGCGATATCTTCGAGGGCCGCCGTTTCCAGCACCTCCAGCTCGATCAGCCGGGGGGAAACCGCCGGGTAGCCGGCCAGCACTTCGCCCAGGCGCCGGGAGAAACCGGGATGCTGCAGATGGTCGCCGGAGATGTTGATGCTGATCGCCAGTTCGAGGCCATGCTCGCGGCGCCAGGCGTCCATCTGGCGGAGCGTTTCGTTGATTACCCAGTCGCCGATCTCGATCGCCAGCTCGCTGCCTTCGATGGCCGGCAGGAAGGTGCCCGGCAGCAACAGGCCGCGCTCCGGGTGCTGCCAGCGGATCAGCGCTTCGGCACCAATCACCATGCCTTTGCGCATGTCCACCTTGGGCTGGTAGTGCAGACGGAACTCGTTCCTGGCCAGCCCCTCGCGGATGCGACCCAGTTCGTCGCGGCGGACCCGGGCACGGCGGTCGTTTTCCGGATCGAACAGGTGGTAGCGGTTGCGGCCGGCCTGCTTGGCGGCATACATCGCCTGGTCGGCGTGGCGGAGCAGGGTGTCGGAGTCTGCGCCGTCGCTCGGGTAGAGCGTGACACCGATACTCGCCGAAATGGCCACCTGTCGCTGCGAGACACGGAAGGGCTGGGTCAGGGCGTTGATGACGCGGGCCATGGCGTGGTCGCACTCACGGATATCTTCGAGATTGCCGATGAGCAGCACGAACTCGTCGCCGCCCAGGCGAGCCACCGTATCGCCGGCGCGGACACAGGTTTTCAGGCGCTGGGCAACGTCGATCAGCAGGTAATCGCCAACCGAGTGGCCGTATTCGTCATTGATCGGCTTGAAGTTGTCGAGATCGAGGTAGCACACCGCCAGTTTTTTGCCGGTGCGCTCACTCTGCGCCTTGGCCAGTTGCAGGCGGTCGCTGAGCAGCATGCGATTGGGCAACTGGGTCAGCGCATCGAAATGAGCCAGGTGTTCGAGGCGTTGCTGGTGCTGCTTGATCAGTGTGATGTCGGAGAAGATGGCGACATAGTGCGAAATCTCGCCATCCCGGTTGCGTACCGTGGAAATGGTCAGCTGCTCGACGAAAATCTCGCCGGTTTTCTTGCGGTTCCAGATTTCCCCGCGCCAGTAGCCGTCGACGCGGATCTTGGCCCACATCTCCAGGTAGAAAGCGGCGTCGTGGTGCCCGGACTTGAGCAGATCCGGTGTGCTGCCGACTGCTTCCTCCCGCGTGTAGCCCGTCAGTTCGGTGAAGGTGCTGTTGACCTCGATGATCCGGCCCGACTGGTCGGTGATCATGATCCCTTCGTGCGCGTTGTCGAAAACGCTGGCCGCCAGGCGCTGGCGCTCCTCGGCATGGAGGCGCTCGCTGATGTCCTGCGAAACGCCGATCAGGGCCGGCTTGCCATCCCAGTAGCCACTTGCCACCCGGGTCTCGACCTGCAGCTGCTGGCCGTTGGCGCACAGGATGGGCAGCGGCCAGCTCAGACTGCGCCCGGCGATCAGGTCGGCCATGCGCTGTTCGGCGATGTCGCGCAGGTTTTGCGGATGCACGGCGAGAATGGGCTTGCCCTTGAGCGCCTCCCGGCCATAGCCCAGCGTTTCGGCAACGGCCCGGTTGTAGTGCAGGATGGTGCACTCCATGTCGAGCACGAAGATGAAGTCGGTCAGCGTGTCGAAAATGCCGCTCAGGTTGTGCTGCAGGCGGCTGGATTCTTCCAGGCTGTCCAGACGTTGCAGGGTTTGTCCGAAATAGCGGCCTAGTACTGCCAGCGAATGCTGCGTGGCCGGGGCGATGCGCGAGGTCAGGCGGCTGCCGAGAAGCAGGCAGGCGACCGGTTTGCCATCCACCACGATGGGCAACTGCAGCAGGCTGCGCAGGTCGCCGCCATGCACAGCGGCGTGGTCTACCGGGCAGTCCTCCGGCATGGCCGGGCCGTTGCTTGCCGGGGTGCAGATCACCTGCCCCCGCTCGGCCAGGCGGGCGAAGTTGCTGGCTGGCGCAAACAGCTCGGTCTGGTCAACGAAGGCGAGCGAAAGTCCTTCATGGGCAAGCAGCTTGTAGCTGCCGTCTGCCTGGCGAAGATAAATGCCGCCGGCCTTGAATTCCGGAAAGCGCAGGGCCGATTGCAGCAGGCCGATCACGATTTGCTGCCGATCGGCGTCGCCGGTCAGGCTCTGCGCCAGGTCATGCTCGATTTCGAGGCGCAGCGCGGCATTCTTGCGCTCGGAGATGTCGACTGCCGAGGCAACCAGGACGGGCCGCCCGAAGTAGTCCGCCGTATGCAGGCGAACCTCGATCGGGAATATCCGCTCATCGGCGCTGCGGGCCAGCGTTTCGAAAATCTGTGGCTGGCCGGCCAGGGCGCTGGCGATTTGCTCGTCGATGGCTGGCAGGTCGCACAGGCTAGGCGGCAGCAGAAATTCGTGGGTCTGGCCGACCAGTGCTGCGTACGGAAAGCCGAAAAGCTGCTCGGCGCTGGCATTGGCATACAGAAAGCAATGGTCCGCCGCCTGGATGAGCAGTGCCTCGCTGATGCTGTCGAAAATGCCCCGGAAGGTGTCCAGGCTGCTGCTCAACTCCTGGGCATTGCGCAGGTGCTCGATGATCAGCGCGGTCAGCCGGGCGCCCTGGGTGACCAGGCCGAGGTACTCCTCATGCGGCCTGGCTGGCGTCCGGTAATAGGCGGTGAAGGTGCCGAGCAACTGGCCGTGCGCGCCGATGACCGGTTCCGACCAGCAGGCGGAAAAATCGCCGACCCGGGCCAGCTCTCGGTAATCCACCCAGTTCGGGTGGTGCAGGACGTCGTTGACCACGACGCGCTGGCGCAGGGCGGCAGCTGCGCCGGAAGAAGCGGCTTCGGGGGTGATGGGCATGCCGTCCACTGCCTGTCCATAAGCCGGCGGCAGGCTGGGGGCAGCCCCGAGGTGCAGGCGCTGGCCATGCTCGTCGGCCAGCAGGATGGAGCAGCGCCAGCCGGGCATTTCGGCCTCGAAGGATTGGGCGACCAGGGCCAGTACCCGGGGCAGGGTTTCGCCACCGATCAGGGCGGCGAGGGCTGTGTTGCGCAGGCGCATGGCTTCTTCAGCCTGCTTGCGCTGCGAAATGTCCTGGGCAAAACCCACCGTGCCGAGCAGTTGTCCATCATCGTCGACCACTGCGGCCTTGTAGGTCTCGTGCCACACGGCATGACCATCGACGCGAATGGGTTCGACGACCACCTTGTTTTGCCGCGAAGCCATCACGGCACGGTCGTCGGCCCGGTAGGTCTCGGCCAGTTCGGCCGGCCAGATGTCGAGGTCGGACTTGCCGATCATGGCGTCGACCGACAGGTTCGTGACTTTGGCCAGCGCCTTGTTGGCAGTCAGGAAGCGCGACTCGGTATCCTTGAGCCAGACGGGGAAGGGAAAGTTGTCGAGCAGGGCGCGCTGGTAGCGCTCCTGGCGTGCGCTTGCGTCCTGCAGGCGGTCGTGCATACGGGCCAGTGCCTGGCGCTCGCTGATCGCCTGGTCGAGCAGGTCTGTCTTGAGCGGGCTCATCAGTGCATGTTCGGAGAGCAGGCCGACCAGATGCCCATGTCCGTCGACCACGATCAGGTGGCGAATGCGGTGTTCGAGCATGCGCTGGGCAGCCTCGGCCAGCGGCCGGTCGGCGGCGATACGGATGGTCGGGCTGGTCATGACCGCCGCCAGTCGGGGATTGCTCTCGCCCTTCAGGAAGAGGCGAACGACATCGTGCTCGGTGACGATGCCCAGCGGTCGGCTGCCATCGACAACGACGACGCAACTGCCGCCCACGGCGGCCATGCTAGTCAGTGCATCATCAAGGCCGGCATCGGCCGGCAGGCGCGGAAAGGTCCGTTCCATCAGCGTATCGACTGCATTCAGGTGCATGAAGAAGTCGGGGCCGAGAAATTTGCGGAAGTCGGATTCGTTGACGATGCCGAGTGGCAGGCCGGCTTCGTCGGTCACCACGATGCGGCGGATGCCGAGGCGGGCGGCTGCGCGGTAAGCCTGGCGGGAGTCGGTATCGGGTGTGACGCTGTGCACCGGATGGCTCATCGTCTCGCCGGCCGTCCATTCGGGCGAACCCTGCTGGCGCATGACGCGCAGGATGTCGCGCTCGGTAATGATGCCCACGGCAACGCCGCCATCAACCACGATGACGGACGAAAGGCCAGACGCCAGCATCTGCGCAGCCACTTCGCGCAGACGGGTCTGTGGTGAAACTCGGTCGCTTCGGCTTGTTAAAAGCTCGCTTATTGTAGGCACACGCTCCTCCTGATTTTTTATTCTAGAACGACTCGTCCTCAGTCGGTGCTAAACCTGATCAAAAGCCCGGCCCGGAAGCGCGTGCCGTTCGCTCTGCGCCTGATGGGGACACTTTTGCCCTCTTATTTTGAGGGTAGTTCTCGACACGGCTGCCACGCCAGCCTAAGCTTTGCCGATGCGTTGCAAAGCTTTCCATTACATTGGCAAATCCGCCGGGTGGCCGGTCAGGGGCGTCGACCGGCCGTGCTGCCACGCCTGGCGGTGCGTTTCCTTCGGTGACGGGCAATGACCTCGGCCGGGCAGTTGACGGTTGGCGCCCGTTTCGATGGGCGGACGATACGGGAGATAGCGGTCAATTTGCATCGGCCTTCGGTCCGCCGCCTGTTCATCGGCCAGTTGCCCGATGTGGTGATCAAGACCGTGCCCTACCTGTTCACGCTCTGCGCCCATGCCCAGCGGGCAGCGGCCGTGGCTGCGGTCAACGTGGCACTGGGCGAGACCTTGCGTGAGCCGGCGCATCGCGAACTGTGGATCGAAGTGCTGCACGAAAACCTGTGGCGCCTGCTGCTCGACTGGCCGGTGGCCCTTGGCCTGTCGCCGGCCAAGGATGACTTCATTGCCTGGCGGGCCTTGCGCCAGGGTGATGGCGGCTTGGCTGCCACCGTGACCTTGGTGCGTGGCCCGCTGCAAACCCTGGCCGCTGCCTGCCTGGCCCGGCTGGAGGTGACGGCCGGCCACGCCCAGCCGCTGGCGCCGGCCGTTCTGGCCCCGGAGGCCTGGCTGGCCTATTGGCAAGGCAAGCAGGCGGAGATGCCGCCACTGCCGCAGCCCGCATCGGTGACGGCGCTGTACCGTACCCGGCTGGCCGAGGTTGAGGCAGCGCTGGCGGCACTCGATGCCGGGCTGCCCTTTCCGGTGGCGGCCGCGGGCGAGCCCGGCTGGGGGGTTGGCCAGGTGCGCACGGCACGCGGCGTGCTGACCCATGCCGTACATGTGGTTGATGGCAAGGTCCTCCGTTACCGGGTGCAGGCACCGACCGACGGCTTCTTTGCCGATGCCGCACCCCTGGCCAGGCTGTTGGCCAATCGTGAATTTCCTTCTCTGGATCAAGCACGACAGGCCCTGGATCAGGCGATACTGGCGCTCGACCCCTGCCTGCCCTATACCCTGGAATTGCAAGATGCATGAAATGTCGCTCGCCGAAGGCGTGCTGCAACTCGTCGAAGACACGGCGCGCCGTGAAAACGCGCAGCGTGTGAAGCTGGTCGTGCTGGAAATCGGCCGACTGTCGTCGGTTCAGCCGGACGCCCTGCGTTTTTGCTTCGATGCCGTCACGCGTGGCGGCATCGCCCGGGATGCAGCGCTGGAAATAGTCGACGTGCCGGGGGCCGGCTGGTGCATGCAATGCGCGGTGACGGTGCCGATGCAGGAACTGTACGGCGCCTGTCCGACCTGCGGCAGCCATCAGGTGCAGCCGACGGGCGGTACGGAGATGCGGGTCAAGGAAATAGAGATCGAATAATCAGGAGACAAAATCATGTGTACGGTTTGCGGATGTGGGGCAGGGGAAGTGAAGATCGAGGGCGGGGCGCACGAGCACACCCATGTCCATGAGGACGGTACGGTGCACACCCATACGCATGATCATGGCCATGATCACGATCATGCCCACACCCATGACGATGCGCCGCTCGGCGTTCATTCGCATACCCATCACCATAGCGATGGCAGCGAGCACAGCCACGCCCATGTGCATGAAGGTGAGCACGTGCACGAGCACGGTCACGAACATGGGCATGAACACCATCACCATCACGAGCATGCCGTCGGCGGTGACCTCGACTATGGCACCGGCCCGGCCCGCGCCCATGTGCCGGGCATGAGCCAGGCGCGCATGGTGCAGATCGAGCAGGACATCCTGTCCAAGAACAATGCCTACGCCGCCGCCAACCGCCAATGGTTCGACGAGCGCGGCATCTTCGCGCTGAACCTCGTGTCCAGCCCAGGCTCCGGCAAGACCACGCTGCTCTGCAAGACCATCGAGCTGCTGAAGGGCTCGGTGGCGATCAATGTCGTCGAAGGTGACCAGCAGACCGCCAACGACGCCGAACGTATCCGCGCCACCGGTGTGCCGGCCCTGCAGATCAACACCGGCAAGGGCTGCCACCTCGACGGCCACATGGTCGGCCACGCCATGCAGCGCCTGCAACCGAAGGACGAATCGCTGTTCCTGATCGAGAACGTCGGCAACCTTGTCTGCCCGGCTGCCTTCGATCTTGGCGAGCATCACAAGGTGGCCATCCTGTCGGTTACCGAGGGCGAGGACAAGCCGCTCAAGTACCCGGACATGTTTGCCGCGGCCGACGTGATGCTGCTCAACAAGTGCGACCTGCTGCCCTACCTCGAATTCGACGCCGACCTGGCCGAAGCCAACGCCCGCCGGGTCAATCCCAATCTGACCATCTTCCGCGTCTCGGCGACCAGCGGCGACGGCATGAGTGCCTGGCTGGACTGGATTCAATCCGGGCTGGAAGCACTGCGCGGCAAGCGCTCGGAATCGGTCGATGCGCTGAAGCGCCGGGTGGCTGAACTGGAACGGCAACTGGCGGTGAAGTAGGCGGTGAAGATTAAACCATCTCAACGTTGGGAGTTAATCTTCGGGGCTGCTGTGTGGCTCTTTGCCGGTTCCGCAATTCTGATAGCTGCAGGGCCTCTGGCTGAAATTAGCAGCTCGGCCCTATTAGGGTCTTGCATTTTTACCTCCGTTGGCGTGCTGTTTGCATATGCCGAAATGATGCGTCGTTCATTTCAGGTGGAGATTGACCGTGACATGGGGGGATCAAGATTCAGCGCCGTAACTGGAGATGGCGCCTGATTCGAGAGATCTACACCTTGGAGCGCTTCAACCGAGTGCGCTCGATCTTTGCAATGTGCGGAAAGTACCCCAAGGTCCGGGTTGAATTGGTTGAGGGGAAGGATAGTCGCGCATTGACTTTGGCGGTATTAACGCCGAAATCGTATTTGTCCGACTACGAGCCTGATGAGGCAGCACGGCTTCGTCGGGAAATTGTCGAGCTCACCGATTTGATAGATAGTGGATTCGAAGGTGTCATGGTCCCTTTGCTACCGTCCAGTCCAGATTGCCTGGAATGACCAGTCGCATGCTCCGCATCCGCGGCGAGGCAAATCCTACGGTCGAAGGCAAAATTTGGCCAAAATTCAAATTTTCTTGCATGTCCGTGCACCATATTTAAGCTTGCTTTAATATCGTAATTGTCGATTAAGGAAACTTTTCATATCATGCGCCAGACCGGAAGCTATGAGGTCTCCACCACCCTCGGCGAGGAAGTTCGGGCTTTCGTGCCGCATCCACTGCCGCCATGCGAGCCGGCCTTGTCGTCAGCTAGTTTTGAAGCCGCCAATCGGGCGGCTGAAATGGCCCTGGCCCGGCTGGCCGGTGTGTCTGGCCTGGTGCCATCCGTCGATTGGCTGCTCTATGGTGCGGTACGCAAGGAGGCCTTGCTGACCTCGCAAATTGAGGGAACGCAGGCGACGCTGGTCGACCTCTTCGACGAGGAAGCGGGTTTTGCGGTCGTCAATGCCGACGATGTCGAAGAGGTGAGCAATTATCTCCGGGCGTTTCGCCTGGTGCAGGACAACCTGCGCG
>JAEUOE010000181.1 GCA_016790885.1 Dechloromonas sp.
GCGCCGCGAGATCGAGGCCACCTTCGGCATCGACGCCATCGACATCTATGGCCTGTCGGAAGTCATCGGCCCGGGAGTGGCCAACGAATGTGCGGAGACCAAGGATGGCCCGGTGATCTGGGAAGACCACTTTTATCCGGAGATCATCGACCCGCTAACCGGCGAAGTGCTTCCGGAAGGCAGCCAGGGTGAATTGGTGTTCACCTCGCTGACCAAGGAGGCGATGCCGATCATCCGCTACCGCACCCGCGACCTGACCCGCCTGTTGCCGCCGACCGCCCGCTCGATGCGCCGCATCGACCGCATCACCGGCCGCTCGGACGACATGCTGATCATTCGCGGCGTCAACGTCTTCCCGTCGCAGATCGAGGAACTGATCCTCAAGCAGCCCAAACTGTCGCCACACTATGTCATCGAATTGAGCCGCGACGGCCACCTCGATGCGATCAAGGTCAATGTCGAGATCAAACCGGAATTCGAGTTCGCCAGCGGCCCGGAAAAGGAATTCGTGGCGCATGACCTGCAGCACCACATCAAGTCCTACATCGGCGTTTCGGCCAAGATCGAAGTGGTCGAAGTCGGCGGTATCGAGCGCTCGGTCGGCAAGGCCAAACGCGTCATCGACAAACGACCGAAGTAAGCCCGAAGCCAGCCGAATACCCCGCCCGCCGGCGGGGGCGTTCGCTCAGACGATACGGGCCCGCAGGCTGGCAATGCCGTCCACACCTGCCACCAGCACATCACCCCGGTGCACCGGGCCAACCCCGGCCGGTGTTCCGGTATAGATCAGGTCGCCAGCTTCCAGGCGCACCAGCGTGGACAAATTAGCGATGATTTCCGGCACTTTCCACATCATGTCCGCCAGGTCACCCTGCTGACGAGACTCACCATTGACCTCAAGCCAGATACGCCCCTGCGCCGGGTGGCCGCATGCCGTCGCAGGGGTGATGGCGCCGGCCACTGCTGACTGATCGAAGCCCTTGCTCATGTCCCACGGATGCCCCTTTTCCTTGGCTCGCGCCTGGATGTCGCGGCGAGTCAGATCGAGGCCGACCGTGTAGCCATAGATCAGCGCCGATGCCTCGGCGACGGGAATGTGTTCGCCACCACCCCCCAGGGCCACCACCCATTCGATTTCATGGTGGAGGTTTTGGGTGGCCAGGGGATATCTCACCGCCACCTCGCCCGCCCCGCCGACCAGCGCATCCCCCGGTTTGGAAAAGAAGAAAGGCGGCTCCCGCCCCTCGGCCTGCTCGAGTGCCCCCATTTCACGGGCATGATCAGCATAATTGCGGCCGACGCAGAAAATTCGGCGTACCGGAAAACGCAGGTCGCTTCCGGTGATCGGCAAATGAGCCAGAGGATGCGGAGCAAACACGAAATTCATGATCGACGGGTCCTGATGAGGGGCGCACTGTGGAGTATTTCACCGCAGACTACGACCAAAGTGATAAATTGCTAAAAAATAGAAAACATACCGCGGGAAGCATCATGGCTAGCAAACTAACCTCCATTGTCGCACTGACCTTCGCACTCGCCCCAACAATGGCGAATGCCATCGGTTTTGGGGAAATATCCCTGCACTCCCGGGTTGGCGAGGCCTTGATGGCCGAGGTTCCCATCCTGCACAGCGCCGGCGAACCGCCGATAGCCGCCTGTTTCTCGATGGTGGCCTTGCGCAGTTCCGACTTTCCAGTGGTCACGGCAGCCAAGCCCCGCCTGATCCGGCGTGGCCAAAGCTACATCCTGCAACTCGTGGGCAGCAAGCCGGTGAGCGAACCGGTCTTCGCCATTGGCGTGCGCGCCGGCTGCGGCTACGACATCGAGCGCGAGTATGTGCTGATGCCGGAACCGCCCATCGAACTGGCGCAGAGCGCCCCGCTCATCGACCAGGCGGCAGCAACCAGAAAACCGGGCCGCGCTAGCCAATGGCTGGCCCGGGAAGGCCAGACCCTGGAAGACATCGTGGATGCCCAGGCTCCAGCCTCGGACGCGGAACGCCAGCGCCTGCTGAAGGCCCTGCAGCGTGCCAACCCGACCCTTGACGCAGACATGCCGCTGGCCGAGGGAACCGTCATCCAGCCCCCTGCACGGCAACGCAGCGCACCGGCACGCAAGCCCAAAGCCCAGGCGCCGGCATCGTCGGCCGATTATGCCGAGGCCCGCCCGGCCAAGACGGCGGCGCCCAAACCGGCAGCCAAACCACGTCCGGAGCCGGTACCGGCGAGCACGGCCGGCGCTGGCGGCGAAGACCGCCTGCTGCTCGGCGCCGCTCCGGAAACCCCTCGCCCCGGCAAACCCGGCACCAGCGGCCTGCCTTCCCTAGCCGAAACCGAAGAGCGCATCCTCAAGCTGGAAACCACCCTGCACTTGCTGACGCAGGAACTGGAAAAAATGGACCAGGCCATCGACCTGGCCACCAAGGCCATCGAGGCGCAGAACCGGCTGCAAATGGCCCAAGGCATGCTGACGCCGCCGCCCCCCGGCCCCAGCGTCAATGCACAAGCGGTGCCCAGCACGGGCTCGTCGTCCAGCCAATGGCTGGAGTTGCTGCTCAGTGCCGCCATCGGCGCCGGGATCGCTGTCGGGGCCGCTCAATACCTCGGGCGGCGGCGCCGTTACCCGGGCGACGACGAGGCGCCCCTGGCTTTTTCCGGTTACCGGGCCGAAGTCACCCCGAGCATTCCACCCCGACCGAGCACCATCCCGCCCGTCACCATAGCCCCCGCCAGCGCACCGACTGCGGCACCGACTGCCACACAGGACCGCCCGCTCGGTCGCGATGAAGGGCCGGATTTTCCGGTCCCCACCCTGCCCGAGGAAGTCGATATTCTGTTGCAGCCTGAACCGGAGGTCATCGAAGCGAAATACGAAGACGAACACTCCGTACTCGCCCTGGCCGAAATCATGTTGTCCTTTGGCCGCCTGCGCGGCGCTGCCGACACGCTGGCTGAGCACATCGAGCAGACGATGCCGGACAGCATCGAGCCGTGGAGCATGTTGCTCGACCTCTACCGCCGTGGCGGCATGCGCGAGGAATTCGAAGCCCTGGCCGGAAAAATGCGCGGCCGCTTCAACGCCGCGACGCCATCCTGGAACGAATCGACGACCCCGATTTCCGGGCTCAAGTCCCTGGAAGATTTCCCGCACGTCATTCAGCGCACATCCACGCTGTGGGGCCGCCAGGAAGGTGTCGAATATCTGTACAGCCTGGTCCACGACACCCGGGCCGGCCAGCGCAACGGCTTCCCGCTCGAAGTGGTCGAGGAAATCGCCCTGCTCCTGCGCATTCTGGTCGATGGCCACGACCTGACGCGCCCGGGCCGTTCTTAGTCAGACCGGGTTGTCGATATCGACAAACTCGCAGGCGATACCCAATTGCCGGCCAAGGTGTTCGGCCAGCGCCTGCACACCGTAACGTTCGGTGGCATGGTGCCCGGCGGC
>JAEUOE010000193.1 GCA_016790885.1 Dechloromonas sp.
TGCGCACCGACATCGAACTGGTGCGCGGCGCCTCGCATCCCTTCGATGCCGATGCCTACCTGTCGGGCAAGCAGACGCCGGTCTTCTTCGGTTCGGCGGTCAATAACTTCGGTGTGCAGAGCCTGCTCGATGCCGTGGTCGAGCTGTCGCCGGCACCCCGGGCGCGCAGTGCCGTGGTCAAGGGTGAGGCGCGCGCGGTGGCGCCCAACGAAGCCAGGTTCTCCGGCTTCGTGTTCAAGATCCAGGCCAACATGGACCCCAAGCACCGCGACCGCATCGCCTTCCTGCGCGTCTGTTCCGGCCGCTTCGACCGGGGCATGAAGGTCAGGCAGGTCGCCACCGGCAAGACGCTGTCGATCAACAACGCCATCACCTTCATGGCGCGCGACCGGTCGACGGCCGACGAAGCCTGGTCGGGCGACATCATCGGCATTCCGAACCACGGCACCATCCGCCTCGGCGAAACCTTCAGCGAGGGCGAAGACCTGCGCTTCACCGGCATTCCGTCGTTCGCACCGGAAATGTTCCGCCTGGCGCGCATCGGCAACCCGCTGAAGATCAAGCAGCTGCAGAAGGGTTTGCAGCAGCTGGCGGAAGAGGGCGCGACCCAGCTGTTCCGCCCGATTTCCGGTTCCGACATGATTCTCGGCGCGGTCGGCGCGCTGCAGTTCGACGTGGTGGCGCACCGCCTGGAACACGAATACGGCGTGCAGGTCATCTTCGAGAGCTACAACTGCTCGACCGCCCGCTGGATCGTCGGCGATCCGGCCGAACTGCGCCAGCTGTCCGACCGCTATAGCGCCAACGTGGCGCTGGATGGCGCGGACGACCCGGTCTATCTGGCGCCGAACAACGTGTACCTGAACATGGTCAAAGAAAAATATCCCAACCTGCGCTTCCTGGAAGCGCGCGAGGTGGCCTGAATGACCGTTCGGGTTCAGGAAGCGGATTTCGATACCGGTGCCGAGCTTGCGGCGCTGCGTGCCGGCGATGCCCGCGTCGGAGCGCTGGCCAGCTTCCTCGGCCTGGTGCGCGACCTGAACGACGGGGCCAGCGTGTCGGAAATGTCGCTGGAACACTATCCGGGCATGACTGAAAAGGCGCTCGAAGCCATCGTCACCGAGGCCAGGGGGCGTTGGGACATCTACGACGCCCTGGTCATCCACCGCGTTGGCCCGCTCAAGCCGTGCGACCAGATCGTGCTGGTCGCCGTGACCAGTGCCCATCGCGGCGAAGCCTTCGCTGCCTGCGAATTCATCATGGATTACCTGAAGACACGGGCGCCGTTTTGGAAGAAGGAAGCGACGGCCGAGGGTGGGCGCTGGGTCGATGCGCGGGAAACCGACGACAGCGCAGCGGCGCGCTGGCAGACGTGAAACAAGGGAGCGCTGGCTCCCTTTTTACTGAGCGGAATAACCTTTCCGCTAAATCATTGGGCCTAGCCCGTTGAAATATTCCGTGGCGTCCTCATCTGTCGGGTATCAGAAATTTTGCCCGGAGATTCGCCATGCGCCTCGACAAATTCACGACCAAATTCCAGCAAGCCCTAGGTGACGCCCAGAGCCTGGCTCTCGGCAACGACCAGCAGTTCATCGAGCCGCAACACCTGATGCTGGCCTTGCTGCAGCAGGAGGATGGTGGCACCAACTCGCTGCTGTCGCGGGCCGGGGTCAATGTGCCGGGCCTCAAGCGCGATCTGGAAGGGGCGATGGTTCGCCTGCCCAAGGTCGAAGGCCACGGCGGCGACGTGTCGGTCGGCCGCGATCTGAACAACCTGCTCAACCTGACCGACCGCGAAGCGCAGAAACGTGGCGACCAGTTCATTGCCAGCGAAATGTTCCTGCTGGCCCTGTGCGACGACAAGGGCGAAACCGGCCGCATCGCCAAGCAGCACGGCCTGGCACGCAAGGCCCTGGAAGCCGCCATCATGGCGGTGCGCGGTGGCCAGGGCGTCGATTCCCAGGAGGCCGAGGGCCAGCGCGAATCGCTGAAGAAATACTGTATCGACCTCACCGAGCGCGCGGCCCAGGGCAAGCTCGACCCGGTGATCGGCCGCGACGACGAAATCCGCCGCGCCATCCAGATCCTGCAGCGGCGTACCAAAAACAACCCGGTGCTGATCGGTGAGCCGGGCGTCGGCAAGACGGCCATCGTCGAAGGCCTGGCCCAGCGCATCGTCAATGAGGAAGTGCCGGAAACCCTGAAAGGCAAGAAGGTGCTCGTCCTCGACATGGCCGGCCTGCTCGCCGGCGCCAAGTATCGCGGCGAGTTCGAGGAGCGCCTG
>JAEUOE010000194.1 GCA_016790885.1 Dechloromonas sp.
AGGTCGTTTGAAAAGTATTTGCTGAGGAAACCGAACATCTATAGCTCCGCGTTGGGGGGGTGCGGTAGGGAAAACTTTTATGATACCTTATAACGCTTTCCATTTTAAGACTTTGTGCACTGCAAAAAAGTCTTCGGAACCTATGTCGCTTACACTAGAACAGGTCAAGCGCATCGCCCATCTCGCGCGCATCGAGATCAGCGATGACGAGGCCCTGACCACCCAGGGCCATCTCAATGGCATTTTTCAGCTGATCGAACAAATGCAGGCAGTCGATACTGCCGGCGTCGAGCCGATGGCGCATGCCCAGGATGTCAGCCAGCGTCTGCGTGAAGACGCGGTTACCGAGGTTGATCGCCGCGCCGCCTACCAGGCTGTCGCGCCGGAAACTGAAGCCGGTCTCTATCTCGTGCCGAAGGTGATCGAATGATCAACAAGAGCCTGAAGGAGCTGGCGCAGGCCCTGGCCGCCAAGCAGATTTCCAGCGTCGAGTTGTCCACGCTGTTCCTCGACCGCATCGAGCGCCTGAATCCGGATATCAACGCCTTCGTCACCGTCGACCGCGAGAAGACGCTGGCCATGGCGCGTGCTGCCGATGCCCGCATCGCCGCCGGTACGGCCGGCCCGCTGACCGGTATTCCCGTCGCCCAGAAGGATATCTTTTGTGCCGAGGGCTGGACGACGACCTGCGGTTCGAAAATGCTGGCCAATTTCGTGTCGCCCTACGACGCAACGGTGATTCGCAAGATGCACAGCGAGGCCGGCATGGTGTCGCTGGGCAAGACCAATATGGACGAATTCGCCATGGGGTCGTCCAACGAGACCTCGTACTTTGGTCAGGTCAGGAATCCGTGGGACCGTACGCGCGTTCCCGGCGGCTCTTCCGGTGGCTCCGCCGCGGCGGTTGCCGCGCGCCTGGCCCCGGCGGCAACCGGTACCGATACCGGCGGCTCGATTCGCCAGCCCGCCGCATTGTGCAACCTGACCGGCCTCAAGCCGACCTACGGCGTGGTTTCCCGCTACGGCATGATCGCTTTCGCTTCCTCGCTCGATCAGGGCGGCCCGATGGCGGCCAGTGCCGAGGACTGTGCGCTGCTGCTCAACACCATGGTTGGCTTCGACGAGCGCGATTCGACCTCGCTCAACCGTCCGGTGGAAGACTACGCCCGCGATCTGGACAAGCCGCTCAACGGCCTGCGCATCGGCCTGCCCAAGGAATTCTTCGGTGAAGGCTGCGACGCAGAGGTGATGGCCGCGGTGCGCGCCGCTATTGCCGAATATGAAAAGCTCGGTGCGAGCTGTGTCGAGGTGTCGTTGCCCAATTCGCACCTGTCGGTTCCCGCTTACTACGTTATCGCACCGGCCGAAGCCAGTTCGAACCTGAGCCGCTTCGATGGTGTGCGCTACGGTTATCGCGCTCCGGAATACGGCAATCTCGACGACATGTACATGAAGACCCGTGCCCAGGGCTTCGGCGCCGAGGTCAAGCGGCGCATCCTGATCGGCGCCTATGTGCTGTCGCATGGCTATTACGATGCCTACTACCTGCAGGCGCAGCGTATCCGCCGCCTGATCGCCAACGACTTCGTCGAAGCGTTCAAGTCCTGCGACGTGATCATGGGGCCGACCTCGCCGTCAACCGCATTCAAGCTGGGCGAAAAGGCGGCTGATCCGGTGCAGATGTACCTGTCGGACATCTACACCATCGCCGTGAACCTGGCTGGCCTGCCCGGCATGTCGATTCCCTGCGGTTTCGTCGGCGGCTTGCCGGTCGGCCTGCAGTTGGTTGGCAATTACTTCGCCGAAAGCCAGTTGCTCAATGTCGCCCACCGTTACCAGCAGGCGACCGACTGGCATGCCCGTCGCCCGGGAGCGATCGACTGATGAAGCACTGGCTGGCGCCGTTGGCTGCTGCCCTGCTGCTTGCCGCCTGTGCGACGCCGGTTCAGGAGGTGTCCCGTGACGAAACAGTGGGTGCCAGTCGTTCGACCGAACGGCCCTCGCGCAAGCCGGGGCTGTCGGCCGAGGCGCAGCGGGCACTGGCGCGACGTGGCATCAAGCAGCACGATACCTCGCCGGTCAGTGTGACATCCCGTTGCTCGCATGTGGACGAGATCGGCACCGCCACCCGCCTTTCCCTCGCTGTAGAAGAAGGGCAGGTGAGCGATTTCAAGGCCGATGTCGCCATCAAGGGGCGCGGACGCTGCCAGTTCGCGCTGGGCGATTTCCGTCAGGAAAGCCGCTCGCCGCAAGTCTTGCTGCGCCATGCCCGTGACACCCAATGCACGGTGCGCATGTGGCGTGAGCAGAGCGAAAAAATCACCATCGCCTTCACCGGCTGCCAGAAGTCGTGCGAGGGCAAGGCATTCGATTATTTGTGGCCGATACTCGTCGAATCGAAAACCGGCCAATGTTCGTGAAACGGATGAAGTTATGAATCAGTGGGAAGTCGTCATCGGCATCGAAACGCACGCGCAACTGGCGACTGTTTCGAAGATTTTCTCGGGTGCTTCCACCGCCTTCGGTGCCGAGCCGAATACCCAGGCCTGCGCGGTCGACCTCGCCCTGCCCGGCGTTCTGCCGGTCCTCAACAAGAAGGCCGTCGATTGCGCCATCCGCTTTGGCCTGGCGATCGGTGCCGAGGTGGCACGGAAATCGATCTTCGCCCGCAAGAACTACTTCTATCCGGATCTGCCCAAGGGCTACCAGATCAGCCAGATGGATTTGCCGGTGGTGGTCGGCGGCAACCTGACCCTGCAGGTCGGTTCCGGCGACAAGGCTTACGAGAAGGTTGTCCGTCTGACGCGCGCCCATCTGGAAGAAGATGCCGGCAAGTCACTGCACGAGGATTTCCACGGCAAGTCGGGCATCGACCTGAACCGGGCCGGCACCCCGCTGCTGGAAATCGTTTCCGAGCCGGATATGCGCTCCTCCGACGAGGCGGTCGCCTACGCCAAGGCACTGCACGGCCTGGTGCGCTGGATCGGCATCTGCGACGGCAACATGCAGGAAGGTTCCTTCCGCTGTGACGCCAACGTATCGGTGCGCCCGAAAGGCCAGGCCGAGTTCGGCACGCGCCGCGAAATCAAGAACCTCAACTCTTTCCGTTTCCTCAAGGAAGCCATCGACTTCGAAGTCCAGTGGCAGATCAACGAAATAGAGGAAGGGCGCAAGATTCAGCAGGCGACCGTGCTGTTCGACCCGGATACCGGCGAAACCCGCAGCATGCGGAGCAAGGAAGATGCGCACGACTATCGCTACTTCCCTGACCCCGACCTGCTGCCGCTGGTCATCGGCGGCGACTGGATCGAGCGGGTGAAGGGCGAGTTGCCCGAGTTGCCGGACCAGAAACGCGAACGTTTCATGACCGTGCTCGGCTTGTCGCCCTACGATGCCGGTACGCTGACCGCCAGTCAGGAAATTGCGGCCTATTTCGAAGCGACTGTCGTCGTGGCCGGCCAGTCCAACGCCAAGCCCTGCGCCAACTGGGTCATGGTCGATCTGGCAGCGCGACTGAACAAGGAAGGCAAGGACATCGCCGAGTCGCCGGTTTCTGCTCAGCAACTGGGTGGCCTGATCCAGCGCATCGCCGACAACACCATTTCCAACAACATTGCCAAGAAGGTATTCGAGACATTGTGGAATGGCGAGGGGGCGACCGCGGACGAGGTGATCGACAAGCAGGGTTTGAAGCAGATTACCGACACGGGCGCTATCGAGGCGCTGGTCGATGACGTCCTCGCCGCCAACGCAGCCAACGTCGCCGAATTCAAGGCCGGCAAGGAAAAGGCCTTCAATGCGCTGGTCGGTCAGGTGATGAAGGCGGCCAAGGGCAAGGCCAACCCGCAACAGGTCAACGACTTGTTGAAAAAGAAACTGGCTGGCTGATCAGCGTGGCTGGGAGACTGCGCCGCCCGGCGGCGTGGTCGGCGATTTGCGGGTCAGTTCGAAGTAGCGCTTACGGTCGGCGTCGTACTTGGCCTTGATGGTGTCGAACTCTTTCTGCTTCAGCGCGATCAGTTCCTGCTGTAGTCGAATCTCGTGGTCGATGGCGCGCAGGTCTTTTTCCAGCTCTGGCGGCAAGGCTTTTTTCTTGTAGAACTCGGCCTCGTCGGCAAACTTCTTGCGCTTTTTCTGAGCTGTCGCAATACGCTCGTTGGTCGCCTGAATGGCTAGATTGACGTCGGCTTCGGCCTTTTTCTGGGCCAGGTCGATATCTTCCGCGGTGGTGTAGGTGTCGAGCAGGGCCTGGTCGCGCCGCCGTTGCTCACGGCCGGCATCTTCAAGTTGCTTTCGCCGCTTGTTCTCGAGGATCAGCTCAGCCTTTTGCTCCGGGCTTAACGGTGCGCCGACTTCCTTGACGATGTTGCCGCCGCTATCGAGAATCCGGTAGGCACGGCCACGGCATTGCTCGGGCAGGGTGTCGCCGCAGACGCGGCGGCCATTGGCCGGGTCCTGGCAGCAATAGAACTCACTGGCCGCCTGCGCCGAGCCAACGGCCAACAGCACCAGGAGGGGCAGTACGGTCTTACGCATCAACCCCGTACTGCTCGCGATAGCGGGCGACGGCTTCGCGATGGGCGGCGAAGTCGGGACGTTCAGCCAGGAAGGTCATCAAGTCCTTCAGGCCGGCGACGGCAATGACCGGGATGCCATAGTCGCGCTGTACTTCCTGCACGGCTGACAATTCGCCCTGGCCGCGCTCCTGCCGATCCAGGGCGATCAGTACGCCGGCCGGCGTGGCACCGGCGGCACGGATCAGTTCGACCGATTCGCGCACCGAGGTGCCGGCCGAAATCACGTCATCAACGATCAGCACGCGCCCTTGCAGTGGCGCGCCGACGATGTTGCCGCCTTCGCCGTGGTCCTTGGCTTCCTTGCGGTTATAGGCAAACGGAAAGTTCCGGCCGCGCTGGGCAAGGGCCATGGCAATGGTGGCGACGAGGGGAATGCCCTTGTAGGCCGGGCCGAACAGCATGTCGAACTGCACGCCGCCGGCTTCTGCGGCTTTGGCGTAAAATTCAGCGAGGCGGCCAAGTGAATTACCATCGTTGAACAGTCCGGCATTGAAAAAATAAGGCGACAACCGCCCAGCCTTGGTTTTGAACTCGCCGAAGCGCAGTACCTGGCAGCCCAGTGCGAATTCGATGAAATCCTGACGAAAATCCATAATTTCCCAATTGCAACAGCCGGAAAGCCCGGCCAACCCGGAACAATGTTACGCATCATCTCCCTGAACCTCAATGGTATCCGCTCCGCGTGGAGCAAAAATGTGCTGCCTTGGGCCGTTGCCCAGAAAGCCGATGTCGTCTGTCTGCAGGAACTGAAGGCACAGCAAGGAGATTTGACATCCGAGATGCTGGCGCCGGATGGCATGCGGGCGTACTACCACTGTGCCGAGAAAAAGGGTTACAGCGGGGTTGGCATCTGGAGTCGTCAGCAACCCGATCGGGTCATTGAGGGTTTCGACGGGGGTGAATTCGATGCCGAGGGGCGCTACATCCGGGCCGACTTCGGCAATCTGTCGGTCATTTCGCTCTATCTGCCCTCGGGGTCGTCATCGCCGGAGCGCCAGGCGGCCAAGTTTCGCTTTCTTGACGCGTTCTTTCCGCAAATGCTGGCGCTGCGTGGCGAGGGACGGGAGATCGTGCTGTGTGGCGACTGGAATATCGCACACCGGGAAATCGACCTGAAGAACTGGAAATCCAACCAGAAGAATTCCGGCTTCCTGCCCGAGGAGCGGGCCTGGTTGAGCAAGGTGTTCGACGAGCTGGGCTGGGTCGATGTGTATCGTCGTCTCCATCCCGAGGCCACCGGCGAGGCCTACACTTGGTGGAGCAATCGCGGCCAGGCCTGGGCCAAGAATGTCGGGTGGCGGATCGACTACCAGATCGCCACCCCGGGGATTGCGGCGACGGCCGTCGCTGCGCAGATCTACAAAGCGGAGCGTTTCTCCGATCACGCGCCCCTGAGCATCGACTACGACGTCAAATAAGTATCCCGCGCGAATTGATTTCGTCACGAGCAAGGGATACCCTTGAACTGTCCCGATTAACCGACTCACAACGAGGTTGAATATGTCTGAGCAAATGTCCGTTGCCAACAAGGAAAAGCTGGTTTCCGACCTGAAGGTTGTCATTTCCGATACCGAAGAACTGCTGCGTGCCACAGCGGGCGCTGCCGGTGACAAGGTGGGTGAGTTGCGCGAGCGTCTGGGTGTTCGCCTGCGCGATGCGAAGGAGCGCGTGCTCGACCTGGAGGCCGCCGTCGTCGACAAGACCAAGGCTGCCGCCCGTGCTACCGACGATTTCGTGCATGAAGAGCCATGGAAGGCCGTGGGTGTTGCTGCAGCCCTGGGCCTGGCACTTGGCGTGCTGATCGGCCGTCGTTAAGCGAATGACGCAGTCGGCAGGCGGTGAAGAAGGCCGGGAAGGCCTCTTTTCCGCCTTGAAAAACCTCGTCGCAACCCTGCTTGCGATTGGCAAGACGCGTGCCGAACTTCTGGTCACCGAACTGGAGGAGGAGAAATTCCGCCTCATGTCGTTGTGGGCCAAGGCGATCGGTGCGGCTTTCCTGCTCGCTCTCGGTGTCGTGATGCTCGTTTGCTGCATTGCACTGGCCTTCTGGGAACAGCGGGTCATCGTTTTCGGCATCTTCGCTGCACTGTTTGTCGGTGGCGGCCTGGTTCTGGCCAGTTCGCTGAAGCGTCAGGCCAGCCAGCCGAGCAAGATGTTCAAGGCCAGCCTGTCCGAACTGGAAGCCGACATGGCGCAACTGCGCCGTTCACGCAACAAACCGGAATGAATCCCAAGCTGCTCGAACTGGCGACCCGTCACGGAGCTTTGCAGGCGCGTATCGCCGAGCAACGTCGCCAGTTGGCACGCCATGCCGAGCCGCTCGAGGCTGCCTTGGTACGTGGTGATGCCGTCCTGAAGGGCGTCGACTGGCTCAAGCATCACCCGCTTGCCGTGGGGGTCGCCGTGGCCAGTGTCGTCGTTGCCCGCCCCAAACGTGCCTGGCGTTGGGCGCGCCGGGGCTTTTTTGTGTGGCGTGGCTGGCAGGCCATCAGAACCAAGCTGGTCGGAGCCCGCTGAGCATGGCGGAGGGCGCTTCCAAGGAAGCGGCGCTACCGGCCTGGTGGCGCCAGATTGTTTCATCGCAGCGGCGCGAGGCCCATCGCTTGTTGGCCGAGTTGTTGGCAACCCGCGGCATCATGCCCTTGCTGATGAAGGCGCGTAATGGGCAGTCCTGGGATGCGGCCGACAAGGCTCAGTTGCTCGCTCACCTGCGCCGCGTGGCGCATTTGTCGCCTTACCTGATTGCCTTGTTGCTGCCCGGTTCGGTGCTGCTGTTGCCGATTTACGCCTGGTGGCTGGACAGGCGCCGGCTCAAGCGGGGCGACTAGCGTCGGCCGTGCTGTCATTCCACGGTGCCACTTTCAGCAACAGCACCATGCCCGGTACGGCCAGGGCAGAACACAGCCAGAAAAAGTTAAGCCAGCCCAGTTGTTCGACCAGCCAGCCTGCCGAGGCGTTGATGAAGGTGCGCGGTACGGCAGCCAGGCTGGTGAACAGCGCCATTTGCGTGGCAGTGTAGGCGGGATGCGTGGCCCGGGCGATGAAGGCGACGAAGGCAGCGGTGCCCAGGCCGACACCGAGGGCCTCCAGGCCGATCACGAAGGCGAGTGCGATACGTTCACCGGCGCCGATGCTGTCGTAGTGTCCTTGCGCCGCCAGCCAGGCGAAGCCGAAAATCGATACCAGCTGCACTACGCCGAACAGCCATAGCGCCCGGTTGATGCCCAGTTTTACCATCCACAAACCACCGAGCAGGGCACCGATCACGGCCGGCCATAAACCGGCATGCTTGGCGATCAGGCCGATGTCGGTCTTGGTGAAGCCCATGTCGAGGTAGAACGGGGTGGCCAGCGCTGTGCACAGGCTGTCGCCGAGCTTGTAGAGGAAGATGAAGCCGAGAACCAGTGCGGCACCCCGCCAGCCCTGGCGGCCCATGAATTCGTGGAAGGGTTCGGTGACCGCCTGGCGCAGGGTTTTCGGCATTCCTTTGACGGCCGGTTCGCTGACCAGCCAGGCCATGGCCATGCCGGGCAGCATGAAGGCGCCGGTAATCCAGAACACCTCGTTCCACGGCAGGCGGTCGGCCAGGATCAGCGACAGCGAGCCGGGAACCAGACCGGCAATGCGGTAGGCGTTCACATGCACGGCATTGCCGAGGCCGAGTTCATGGTCGCTCAGGATTTCGCGGCGGAAGGCATCGACAGCGATGTCCTGCGTTGCCGAGAGCAGCGAGAGGAGCGTCGCCAGCCACAGGATGGGCCAGATGTTGTCCTTTGGACTGAGGCCGCCGAGGAAGCCGATGGTGAGCAGCAGGCCGATCTGGGTCACCAGCATCCAGCCTCGGCGACGACCGAAGCCGGGCAGGCTGAAGCGGTCGAGCAGCGGCGACCAGAGGAATTTCCAGGTATAGGGAAACTGGATCAGGGCGAAGAAGCCGATGGTCTTCAGGTCGACGCCCTCGCTGCGCAGCCAGGCCGGCAACAGGTTGAGCAGCAGGTAGAGCGGCAGGCCCGAGGAGAAGCCGGTAAAGATGCAGATCAGCATCTTCCGGTTGAGCAGCGCAGCGAGCCAGGCCGGCATCAGCGGCTGCGGGTCAGGCGATAGACCGCCAGGCTGCCGAGGAAATTCAGTTCGCGCTCATCGTCCTTGTCGACCATGTTGCCGCCTTCGTCGAGGACGTGGCGTTCGCGGATGATCAGCCCCATTTGCGCGCACAACGCCTCGAAATCGAGCAAGGTGAAGAAGCGGACGTTGGGTGAGTCGTACCACTGGTAGGGCAGGTCTTCCGAGACCGGCATGCGGCCGTCGAGCACCGAGCGCAGGTTTTTCCAGTAGGCAAAGTTCGGGAAGGACACCACGGCCTCCCGGCCGACGCGCAGCATTTCGCGCAGGATACCCTCGGTGTGGCGCACCGTTTGCAGCGTGCGCGACAGCACGACGTGGTCGAAGGACTGGTCGGTGAATTCGTCGAGCCCCTTTTCCAGGTTGCCCTGCAGTACGTTGATGCCGTTCTTGATGGCGGCGAGGATGTTGGCATCGTCGACATCGACGCCGACGCCATGCACGCCACGCGTGTCGATCAGGTGCTTGAGCAGCGTGCCGTCGCCGCAACCCAGGTCGAGCACGCGGTGGCCGGGTTCGATCCAGGCGGAGATGATGTCGAAATCGGGGCGTCCCAGCGTGTGCGTCATAGCTTGATGTTCCGCAGGTAGGCATCGACGACACCGTGGTAGTGGGCATCGTCCATCAGGAAGGAGTCGTGGCCGAAATTGAGGTCGATCTCGGCATACGAAACGTTGCGGTTGTTGGCGAGCAGGGCGGCGACGATTTCCTTGGAGCGGGCCGGCGAGAAGCGCCAGTCGGTGGTGAAGGAGGCGATCAGGAAACCCGTGTTCGGCTTGCTGCGGGCCATGGCCTTGGTCAGGTCGCCGCCGTCGAGGCGGGCCGGGTCGAAATAATCGAGCGCCTTGGTCATCAGTAGGTAGGTGTTGGCGTCGAAATAGCCGGCGAACTTGTCGCCCTGGTAGCGCAGGTAGGACTCGACCTCGAACTCGACGTCGTAGTCGAAGGAGAAGGAGCCATTGCGCAGCTCGCGGCCGAATTTCTCGCCCATCTGGTCGTCGGACAAATAGGTGATGTGGCCGAGCATGCGGGCCAGGCGCAGGCCGCGCGTCGGCCGGGTGTTGTGCTCGTAGTAGTGGCCGCCGTGGAAATCGGGATCGGTCAGGATGGCCTGGCGGGCGACATCGTTGAAGGCGATATTCTGTGCGGTCAGCTTGGGTGCCGAGGCGATGACGATGGCGTTGCGCACGCGTTCCGGCTGGCTGATCGTCCAGCGCAGGGCCTGCATGCCACCCAGGCTGCCGCCGATGACTGCTGCCCAGGCATCGATGCCGAGCAAGTCGGCCAGCCGGGCCTGGGCCTCGACCCAGTCGCTGACGGCGACGATGGGGAAGTCGGCGCCCCAGCGCTTGCCGGTGGCCGGGTTGATCGACGACGGGCCGGTCGAACCATGGCAACCGCCGAGGTTGTTCAGGCCGACGATGAAGTAGCGGTCGGTATCGAGCGGCCGGCCGGGGCCGACGATGTTGTCCCACCAGCCGATGTTGTCCGGTGCGTCGGCGTAATGGCCGGCGACGTGGTGGTGGCCGGAGAGCGCGTGGCAGACGAGAATGGCGTTCGACTTGGCGGCGTTGAGCGTGCCGTAGGTCTCATAGACCAGATCGTAGGCCGGCAGAACGCTGCCGCTGCGCAAATGCAGCGGCTGGTCGAAGTGGGCGCGGTGCGAAGTGACGACGCCGACGGATTGTCCTGGCATGCTGTTCCTGAAAAACAAAAACCCAGTTGGCCGAAAACGCGAACTGGGTGGTTCCCGTTTTAGCTGTATTTATAAGCGCCCGCAATCAGAGCTCAAATCGGCGCGGCTGAAGGGCTTTCAGCGTTTGCAGACGATACCGAGCAGGCACCGAAAAGTCAATGAAACGAGGCGCTTATGTCCCTGATGCGGGCAGGGCAAGTTTGCTAAACTGACGCGCAACACTCCTCTGGAAAGAATCTGGCCCATGTTGGATCAACGACGTCATCAGCGCATCCGGTTTTCCGTTCCCCAAAAAATCAGCATTGGCTATGGCGGGGAAATTGGCGAGGGCGTCATCGAAAACCTCTCCCTGTCCGGCTTGATGATGCGGACGCCGATGCCGCTGGAAATTTCGCGCAATGTGGGCTGCGAATTCAGCGTTTTCGACTCGCCGCTGATCGACGTGCCAGCCGCTGTGGTGAGCCGGGTCTGCGACCTGTTCGGGGTGCGTTTCCAGCAGGGGCCGATCAGCCAGATCCTGATCGACGACGCGATCAGCGCCGCGCTGGCCAGCGGCAAGGCGTCCATCCTGTCGGTGCATGAGCTGGGCGGTCGCAAGACCATGCGCATCACCGGCGGCTTGTGCGGCATCCTGCGCAGCGACTTCATGCATGCCCTGACCCGCATGGGGGTAGACGAGATCGATCTCGAAGGCGTTACGGCAGTCGAGCAAGCCGGCCTGGCGCTCTGCCTGGTGGCGGCCAATCGGCACAGGGTCACGATCGGGGCGCAATCGCCCTGTTTTGCCGAAGCATGGGCCCAGGCACTGACGGCGCCCGGCCCGCTTGAAAAACTGGTTACCGGCGGCACCTGATGAAAAGCGCGCACCGTTTTCCCGGCATCGCCCTGGCGACTGCCGTAGCAAGCCTCGGGGGCGGGATTGCGGCTGCCGACGAGAGCATCTATTTCAGCGAGTTGCCGGTGGTCGCCTCGGTCAGCCGGTTGCCGCAGCGCCTGGCGGATGCGCCGACTGCCGTGACGGTGATCGACCGCGACATGATCAAGGCTTCCGGTGTCCGCGATCTGAACGATGTCTTTCGGCTGGTACCCGGCTTTCAGACCTACCCTCACACGACGGAGCCGGCGCGGGTCAGTTACCACGGATTGAACGATGAGGATTACTCACCTCGCGTCCAGGTGCTCATCGATGGTCGCTCGATGTATTCGCCGCTGTTCGGCAACGGCGTCAACTGGGCGACCATTCCGGTGGCGCTCGACGACATCGAGCGGATCGAGGTGGTGCGGGGAACCAACAGCGTTTCATACGGCAGCAATGCCTTTCTCGGCGTCATCAACATCATTACCGTCGATCCGGCGTTGACCCGGGGCTTGTCGGTATCCGTCAGCCATGGCAGCCAGAACGTCCGCGATCAGGCTTTGCGGCTCGGCGGCCAGATAGGCGAGGTCGGCGACTTCCGGCTGACCTACCGGCAACTCAATGACGATGCGCTGGCTGATCGCGGGGACTGGATCGACAATTTCCGCTCCCGCCTGGTCGATTTTCGGGCTGATATGGCGCTCGACGAGCG
>JAEUOE010000190.1 GCA_016790885.1 Dechloromonas sp.
GCGCTGGTGATGGGGTTGTCGCTGGCGGTCGGCTTCATCGCCAAGGCGGCGATTTCCGATGCCCTGCTCAACCTCTTCATCGCGTTGTCGATGTTCGGTATCTACGATTTCTTCTGCGCCGAGCGTGACGGCAGGCCGACGCGCCGCCTGCTTTATTACACCTATGCCATGCTCGGCCTCGGTTTCCTGACCAAGGGGCCGGTTGCCGTGTTTTTCCCGCTATTGGTCAGTGGCCTGTTCTTCGTTTCGGCGGGTAGCTGGCGCGCCTGGTTGCGGGCTGTTTTCTTCTGGCCTGGCTGGTTGCTCTTCCTGGCCATCGTCGTGCCCTGGCACGTCGCGGTCTTCCTCGACCAGGGCGATGCCTTCTTCCGCGGCTTCTATCTCAAACACAACGTCAATCGCTATTCCAACACGTTTGAAGGCCACGGCGGCAAGTGGTACTACTACATTGCGGTATTGCCCTTTGTCCTGATGCCGTTCACCGGCTGGCTGTTGGCCATCGTCGGCAAAATCGGTGGCCAGTTGCGTCGGACACCATTGGGCTCGATGCGCGGCGACGGTCTGTTCGAACGCTTTCTGGTGTTGTGGTTCGTCGTCGTCTTCGTCTTCTTCTCATCGTCGGGCACCCAGTTACCGCACTACCTGCTGTACGGCTGTACGCCGGTCTTCATTCTGCTGGCCAAATATAGACCGACGGCCGAGCGGCGCTGGCTGGCCTATGTGCCGTTGGTGCTTTTTGCGCTGCTACTGGCGGTCCTGCCTGAAATACTGGCTTACGCGGCTGCCAAGGCCGGCAAGCCTTTCGAGAAAATGCTGCTCGATGGTCTGGTTGTGGCCTTCTCCGACTCTGCCCGTTGGCTGCTTCCGCTGATGGCGCTGGGCGTCATCGGACTGGCTTTGTGGCGCAGCTTGCCCGTCTGGCAGGGCATTGTATTGGCCGGGGTGCTCCAGGCGCTGGTGGTGTCGGTTGTCATCGCGCCGCGCGCCATCAGCGTGACGCAAGGGCCCATCCGTGAGGCGGCACAGGTTGCCCGGGAGGCAGGGGGTAATGTCGTTGCCTGGCGCATCATCATGCCCAGTTTCAGTGTTTACCGGCAGGCGGCAACGCCGACCCGCGTGCCGGTCGAGGGGGAGCTGGTGCTGACCCGAACCGACCGACAGCACGAGGTCCGGGCTTTGCTGGCTCCTGGTTTACGCATGGAAAATCTCTATCAGAAAAGCTTCGTCACGCTGGCTCGCGTCGAGCGAGAGGGGGCGAAGTGAAGGACGGTGCGCTCCATGCGCGGCAGCCCTTGTTTGATGCCGGTTTATTGATCACCTGCCTGCTGCTGGCTTTGGCCGTGTTCGGCATCTGGCTTGGCGACTACTGGCAACGTGGTTTCCTGGCCGGGCAGGCGCTTGCCAGTTTCCTGCCGCCTGTGGTCTGGGAGTCGCTGACCACGCTGGGTGATGCACGTGTGCAATTGGCGCTGATGCTGCCTTTCTGTCTGCGCTACCCGCGTGTCTTCTGGGCCTTGTTCCTCGGTGCGCTGCTGGCCGGCGCCATCAGTCGGGGTTTCAAGGTGGCAGTGCCGCTACCGCGTCCGGCAGCGGTATTCGACGCCGCGCAGATCACCATCATCGGCGCCAAGCTGACAGCGCACAGCTTTCCGTCGGGCCACACCGTTTCCGCCTTCTCGTTTGTCGTCGCCTGGCTGGCACTGCTCGGCTGGCGAGCGTTGCCTATCGTTGTCATTGCCGCGCTGGCTGGATTCTCGCGTATCGCTGTCGGTGCTCACTGGCCGGTCGATGTCCTGGCCGGGGCAATGATCGGTTTGCTGGGGGGCTGGCTCGGCTTGCGCCTGAGTCGCCGCTTCAAATGGGGGACGGGCGTACGTGCGCACTGGTTCCTGGTTGTCATCTCCGCCATCGCCGTAGCTACGCTGCCCTTCGACGGCCAGGGCTATCCGGGGTCGCTCAGCTGGCGCATCAGCGCCTGCGTGTGGGGCCTGGGTGGCTTTGTCACCATTTACCTGATGCCACTCTTCCGTCAGGGATGGTTAGGCGTGAATCGGGAGTTGGCTGTTTTGAACAATCGGCCTGGCAATATGGCGTGATGGCAGACTAGGTGACGGGATTGAATCCTGTCCTTCTATATATGGAGTTCGTTGCTCCATTTGGCGGTGAATGTATAAAGTTTCAAAAAGCGCTTGACGTTGAGTTTAGTGTCTATATAATGCGCACCTCTTCTGCAGCGACGGGGTTCTCCGGCGATGTGGAGGGGCAGGAAGTTTCGAGTTGTTGAAAAAAACTTTTCGAAAAAGCTTGACGGGATGTAGAGA
>JAEUOE010000198.1 GCA_016790885.1 Dechloromonas sp.
CCCTCCAGTTGCACCAGGCGGGCTTCAAGCTGGCTGCGCGATTCGCGGCGGTGGCGGATTTCCGCTTCCAGCCGGGCGACCTCGGCATTGGCCGTATACATCTCGCTCTGCGCGTTGTGCAGTGCATCGCCAGCGGCAAAATGCGTTTCCCGGGTTTCCTCGGCGCGCGCCTCGGTTTCCCGCAGCGCGGCGCTCTGCGCCTCAAGGTCGGTCGTCGCCCGCTCGACTTCCAGCGCCAGGCGCTGGCGCTCGCTTTCGGCTTCGCGTTTGCGCAACAACCACAGCAGTTGCTGGCGCTGGGTCAATTGCTGGTGCAGGGCATGGTAGCGGCGGGCCACCTCAGCTTGCGATTCGAGGCGCTCGATCTGGTGACCGAGTTCTTCCCGAATATCCTCGACGCGCAGGAGGTTCTCGCGGGTATCTTCGAGACGCCCCTGCGTCTCCTTGCGCCGTTCCTTGTAGCGGGTGACGCCGGCCGCCTCTTCGAGGAACACGCGCAGGTCGTCCGGCTTGGCCTCGATGATGCGCGAAATCATGCCCTGGCCAATGATGGCGTACGCACGCGGGCCGAGGCCGGTGCCGAGGAAAAGATCGGTGATGTCCTTGCGGCGGACCTTCAGGTTGTTGATGAAGTAGTCCGACTGGCCCTGCCGGGTCAGCACGCGCTTGACCGACAGTTCGGTATATTGCGACCACTGGCCGAGCGCCCGGCCGAGCAGGTTCTCGAAGATCAGCTCGACGGAAGCACGCGATACCGGTTTGCGGTTCGACGAACCGTTGAAGATGACGTCCATCATCGACTCGCCACGCAGTTCCGAGGCCTTGGATTCGCCCAGCACCCAGCGCACGGCATCCATGATGTTGGATTTGCCGCAGCCATTGGGACCGACGACACCAACCAGTTGCCCGGGCAGGGAAACAGAGGTTGGATCGACGAAAGACTTGAAGCCGGCGAGTTTGAGTTTGATCAGGCGCATGGTTTATTCCGCCCGGCGCACCATGCTGCACCGCAGCGGGGGCCGTATGATAGCATCCGGATCAGGCTAGTCCCGTGTGTGCCCCGCCCTTACGGAGTCCGCAAACGATGCATGACGACGATTATTTCCTCGCCCGCGCCGTCGAACTGGCGACCCGAGGCAGCGAAGCCGGTGAAGGTGGCCCTTTCGGTGCTGTCATCGTGCGCGACGGCAAGATCATTGCCGAAGGCTGGAACCGCGTGGTCGCCAGCCACGACCCGACAGCCCACGCCGAAATTGGCGCCATTCGCGCCGCCTGTATCGAATCCGGCCACTTTCATTTGCCAGGCTGTACCCTCTACGCCTCCAGCGAACCCTGCCCGATGTGCCTGTCGGCGGCCTACTGGGCGCGCATCGGGCGCATCGTCTTCGCCAACAGCCGTGCCGAAGCGGCAGCCATCGGGTTTTGCGATGACGAGTTGTATTCCGAGCTGAACCGGCATTTCAACGAACGCAGCATTGTCATGGAACACCGGCCATTGGCCGGCTCCCTGGCCCCACTCGAACACTGGTCGGGCAATCCGGCCCGCATCGCTTACTGACAACGGCAACCGATGTTCCCCGCTGCCATTCCCCATCGCGCGGAAACATTGCAGGTGCTGCGCCTGATCATCAACGAACCCATCCTGATGCTGAGCGGCGACGATGAAGGCTATGGCTCGCGATGGACCATCGGCGGCCAGCAGGTTCAGCCGGCCATCGCCCGCTACCTGATGGAATCCGGCTTTGTCGCCGAAATCGGCAAGACCGAATTCGGGGCCCGCAAGCTGGCGCTCACGACAACCGGCAACCAGTTTCGGGAAAAAGGCCTGAACTGGTGGAGTGGTTTGAGCCTTTTGCAGAAAATGCGAGTCACCCTGCTCGGCTGAACGCCTTTCCAACCAAGCTTTCAGTACGAACTCTGCTGGGCCGGAAAGCTGTCGACAAACTGTTTCCCCTCACTCAAGCGAGCCGACTGCCTCAACTGCTGGCCGAGCCCCTTGTCCTCTTCCGTGATATGCCGTTCGAACCAGTATTCGACGTAGCGAATCAGGCCATAGACATCGGCCTCCGGATGCGCCATGGCGTCGAGCCTTTTGCGGATGCCGCTCAGCATGAGCCGATGCTTGTCACCATGCCGGCCGAAATCGAGACCGGCCTGAGCTGCCAGCCGTTCCTCGGTTGCACAGTGGTCGACCAGGATCTGGAAAATCGCCTCGGCCTCTTCGGAAACGAAGGCGTTGTGCTCGATGCATGAAGCCTTGAACACCTCGAGCTGCTCGAAAAGACGGGCATGCTGATGGTCGATTTCGGGAACCTCGATCACCAGCGCATTCGGCAAATAGGACAACGATGAATTACCCATACTGCTCCCGCCTCGAAATTGTCACAGGCACTTTCCGGCAAGCGCCCCGTCTCGACCAATCTAGACGAGCCTCACCGATTTAACAATATGGCAAAACGGATAATTCAGCGCCGACGCTCAACGCGAAAGCTCAGCCGATTGCCGCGCTCATCTTCGGCCTCGCCCTCGATCGAACGGCAGGAAACGGCCGTCCAGCGAGCCAGCAAGACGCGACCATCGCTGCACTGCACGCGCCCCCTGCCCGACTCGCCCTGGCAACTGCCGGGCACCGGCGACACATCGGCTGGCGACATCTCGCCGTCGCAACGCAGACGCCCCTGCGAATCAGTCAGCACGAAGCGCCCGCCGCCCGTCGCATTACCCGGAAAAGCCTTGCCCTGCAGCTCTCCCGGCATGTCACTCAGCGTACCCCGGGCGTAGTAGCCAAAGGCACAAGCAGCGGATAGCAGGGGCAAGATGAACAGCATTAGCGCAAGGCGCGGCTTCATGAGGCAGGCAAGTCTTTTTCGGCGATAATCGCCTTTTTACACCCATTCGACGCCCGACGTGAATCCGCATCTCGCCCAACTTCAGCCCTACCCTTTCGAAAAGCTGCGCGCTCTGTTTGCCGGCGTGACGCCGAATCCCGAATACAAGGAGATCAAACTCTCCATCGGCGAGCCGCAGCACGCCACGCCGCAGTTCATCATGGATGCGCTGGCCGGCGGCCTGAAGGGGCTGGCCAACTACCCGACCACCCAGGGCATGCCGATCCTGCGCCAGGCCATCGCCGCCTGGTGCGACCGTCGTTACGGCGTTTTCCTCAACCCGGAAAGTGAAATCCTGCCGGTCAATGGCTCGCGCGAGGCCCTGTTTTCCTTTGCCCAGACGGTGATCGACCCGAGCCGCGGCCATGTGCCGATCATCGTCAGCCCCAA
>JAEUOE010000038.1 GCA_016790885.1 Dechloromonas sp.
TCGAGTCCACGCATTGCGCATATGGTGAGCCAGATTGTGCGTGTCGAGACGACCTCGACCCGTACCGAGGCCGAGGCCTTGCTCCTTGAAAACAATCTGATCAAGTCGCTCGCGCCGCGCTACAACATCCTGTTTCGCGACGACAAATCCTACCCTTATATCGTTCTGAGCAAGGGGCAGTACCCGCGCCTAGGATTCTTTCGCGGCAATCCCGACCGCAAGGCCGACTATTTCGGCCCCTATCCGTCCTCCTGGGCGGTACGTGACAGTATTCACCTGCTGCAGAAAATGTTTCGCCTGCGTACCTGCGAGGAGAGCGTATTCGCCAATCGCTCACGGCCATGCCTGCTATTCCAGATCAAGCGCTGCAGTGGCCCTTGTGTCGGCCATATCAGCAAGGATGATTACGCGGCAGATGTGCAAATGGCCACCATGTTCCTGCTTGGCAAGCAGCAGGAGGTCACGCGCCGGCTAACCAGGTCGATGGAGGAGGCATCCGGTCGCCTGGCCTTCGAGCAGGCGGCCATCTTTCGCGATCAAATCCAGTCACTGCGGCAAGTACAGGAGAAGCAGTTCGTTTCCAGCAGCAAGGGCGAGGATGTCGATATTCTGGTTGCCCTGAAAGAGGCTGGCCAGCTATGCGTCAATCTGGCCATGATCCGTGGCGGCAGGCACCTGGGGGATCGCCCGTTCTTTCCCACCAATGCCGGGGATTCCGATGCATTGGATGCCGTGCTCGCTTTCGTTCGCCAACACTATGCCGCTCATCCCGCACCTGCACGCATACTCAGTCACCCCATGCCAGCAGACGATGATTGTGTTGAAAGCGAGGCCAGCCTGGCCGAACTATCCGGGCGCCCGGTGCCTATTCAAGAGGCGAGAACTCTCGCCCAGAAAGCCTGGATCGAAATGGCGCTCCAGAATGCGCGTTTGGCGATCCTTGCCCGCAATCAGGCCAGTGCGCAACAGGAGGTTCGCCTCGCCGCCCTCCAGGAGGCCTTGCAGCTCGCCGAGCCCATCCTGCGCATCGAATGCTTCGACATCAGTCATACGATGGGTGAGGCCACCGTCGCGTCCTGCGTGGTTTACGATGGCCACCGCATGAAGAAGAGCGACTATCGCCGCTTCAATATTCGCGACATCCAGCCAGGAGACGACTACGCCGCCATGCGTCAGGCGGTCAGTCGGCGTTACGATAGCTTGGCTTCGGGGGAGGGCGTGGCTCCCGACCTGATCCTGATCGATGGTGGCAAAGGCCAGGTTGCGTCCGCATTTGCGGCCTTGGCCGATCTCGGGCTGACCCATTTGCCGATGATTGGCGTGGCGAAGGGCGAGGAACGGAAACCCGGCCTGGAAACGCTGATTTTCCCGGATGAGCGCGAACCTCTACAATTGCCCTCGGCGCACCCGGCACTACATCTCATTCAGGAGGTTCGTGACGAGGCGCATCGCTTCGCCATCACCGGCCACCGGGCGCAGCGCGGCAAGGCCAGAAAAACTTCCAAACTGGAGAGCCTGCCCGGAGTCGGACCGGCTCGCCGCAAGGCCCTGGTGGCAAGGTTTGGTGGCTTGCCTGGCGTGCTTGCAGCGAGCCCCGAACAACTGGCTGAAGTACCCGGCATCAGCCGGGAGTTGGCCGCAAACATCTATTCCGCACTACACTGAAGCATGCCTTTCAATCTGCCCATCCTGCTGACCTGGCTACGCATCGTAGCGATTCCGTTGTTGATCGCGGTCTATTACCTGCCTGCCGACTGGGCTACTTCCTACGAGCGCGACTTGGTGGCTACGCTGCTGTTTTGTGCCGCAGCGCTGACTGATTGGGCTGATGGCTATCTAGCCAGAAAGCTGAATCAAACATCGGCATTCGGGGCCTTCCTCGATCCGGTTGCCGATAAATTGATGGTTGCTGCCGCGCTCATCGTTTTGGTGCAATTGGGCCGAGCCGATGCCATCGTTGCGATGATCATCATCGGTCGTGAAATCACCATTTCGGCCCTGCGCGAGTGGATGGCCAAGATCGGCGCATCGAAAAGTGTAGCCGTCTCGATGTTGGGCAAGGTCAAGACCTCGGCCCAAATGCTGGCACTGCCCATGCTGCTTTTCTACGCGCCGCTCGCCGGCTTCGATATGAAGTTAATCGGTAACTGGTTGATTTGGATAGCAGCTTTGCTAACCCTGTGGTCGATGGGTTACTACCTGCGTATGGCGTGGCCGGAAATCGCCAAGCGCAGTGCAGAAAAATAGAGCCGCAATGTTGACATTTCCTATGAGTGGCCTATAATGCGCGCTCTGTTTGACGCGGCAGTAGCTCAGTTGGTAGAGCGCAACCTTGCCAAGGTTGAGGTCGAGAGTTCGAGACTCTTCTGCCGCTCCAAGTTTTCGAAGCAAGCGTAGCTTGTTTCAGCAGTACAAGTAAGGCAAAGTTTGATTGTAGGCGGCGCGGTAGCAAAGCGGTTATGCACCGGATTGCAAATCCGTGTAGGTCGGTTCGACTCCGGCCCGCGCCTCCAAAGACTAAGCGGCAGTAGCTCAGTTGGTAGAGCGCAACCTTGCCAAGGTTGAGGTCGAGAGTTCGAGACTCTTCTGCCGCTCCAAAATAAAAAGGGAAAGCGCCGGTCGCTTTCCCTTTTTCGTATCGGGGCGCCCAAAATGTCGCACCGGCCCGGGTGGTGAAATTGGTAGACACAAGAGACTTAAAATCTCTCGGCCTCTGGCTGTACGGGTTCGACCCCCGTCCCGGGCACCACCCTTCCTTCGCAGCGTGGTTTGAAACCTTATCTCCATCGATATTTGGCACCTCATCAGATCGAGGGCTTTGCCTGACGATAACCGTCAAGCTATACGTCCAACGAGAACAGACATGATTATTTTCGACCTTAGCTGTGACAACGGCCACAAATTCGAAGGCTGGTTTCGCAGTGCCGACGATTTTGATCAGCAACTCCAAACCCGTCTGATTACCTGTCCTCAGTGCGATAGTCATGTCGTGCAGCGCATTCCGTCTGTCGTTGCCATTGCTTCACATCCGACATGCGCTGAAGTTCCCTCCAGGGGGCTGAATAGCACGGCTGCAAGCAGTACAGCCTTGATGCCGGTAGGTGTTCAGGCAATGGCGCTCTATCGCCAGCTAGTGCAGACCATAGTGGCGAATAGTGAGGATGTAGGCCGGTCGTTTGCAGAAGAGGCCAGGAAAATCCATTACAACGAGGCGCCGGAAAGAGCCATCCGCGGAGAGGCGACGCCCGATGAGTGCGATGAACTCCGGGAGGAGGGGATTCAGATTTTGAACCTGCCGGTCGCCAAGGAAGAGCATTAAGAAAGCCTGCTGCGTCTTGAAGGGCGCAACAGGCTTGGTCACTCTGGCCGGTGTGGGTTTCCGGCCGATCAGCCGAGGCTGGCAGGGGGGAACTAAAATTTTCCGTTATCGAGAGAGAACGGAATTTCCGGCTTGACCATGTCAAAGGAGAGTACGCGCTTTCCTTTGTGGTCCTTCATGAAGTCGTCAGCGTCGGCCTTGCTGGCCAGCGGTACCAACTCGTGACCCATGGGGCCGAGGACATCGGAACCAATGACGAAAATTGCCTGCCGGGCGTCGATCCGTTCAAGATTATAGAAATCGGTGACGTAGATCCCCGTGATGTCATCTTTGCGGTGTCCGGGGGCGTATTTGGCCAAGTCGCCGAGAAACTTGAACATGTCCTTGGCGCCATCGAAAAAGTGCGCATGACCGTCCTTCCAGGTTACCACCGCGACCCAATTGGGATACTTGGAGACCAGCATGCCGCAAACCGGGCACAAATCCTTGGCGCCGGGCTTGGGAATGGCCTGTGCGGCAGCAAGGGGTATCCAGGCCGCCAGCAACAGGCTCAGAAACAATCGCCGGTACATCAGCTCTTCTTCGCTTCAGCGGCGCGCTTGCGACGCTCTTCGCGGTTCTTGCGAATCATGGCGACATCTTCCGCCATGCCGAGGTAGCTCTCACGCAGTGCATCGTTGAAATTGCCCAAGGTGCCGCCATGCTTGGCCTGGAACTCCTTGGCGATATCAGCCGAGGCGAAGGAGTGCTTGCTCTTCTTGGTCATCGCATGCTTGAGGTCGGCACCGATCAGGTAAGTCAGGTTATCGACCGGCACCAGCGGACGTGGTTCAGTAGCCGAGCCGTAGTCCGGACCCCAGATATTCTTCGGTTCGCGGTCGATATTGACGCCCAGGCTCAACGCCAGGCAGTGAATGGAGCAGGTGCCATCAGTCAGGTCGTCGGAATACTGCACCAGCATACGGGTGCGGTGATGTTCCTTGCGGTCCATGCCGCAGTACGGGCATTTCGGGTATTTCTCCAGTTCATTTTCCAGCGGCTTGGCATCAGCTGGCTTTTTCGGAACGAATTGGGCGGGCGTGCCGTCACCGGCGCAGGTGTCGGCGCTGGCGTGCGTTGCGGTGGCTGCGAGGCCGGCTAAAGCGGAAATTTTCAGTAGATCGCGGCGTTTCATGTTTGTTCTCCTATCGCGTTAGTAGTAGCCAAATATTAGCCCCGGGTGATGTTGCCCCTCTGCGACATAGTGTCGCACTCAGCCGACCAGGCGATACATCACGAGGTAGTAGCGCAGGCCTTGCCACAGGGTGGAAACGCCGAGTGCAATGACGAACAAGGCGGCGCCCTTCAGCAGCCAGCCGCGCAGGCGCGGGCCCAGCTTGCCGAACAGCACGGAGGCTGAGAGCATGGACGGCAGCGTACCGGCACCGAAGGCCAGCATCAGCAGGCCGCCTTCAACGACCGATGGCGCCGTCGTTGCCTTGACAGCCATCGCCATGGTCATCGAACAGGGCATCAGGCCGTTGATGGCGCCACCGATCAGGGCGCCGACTACCGGCCCTTTCTGTACCGCCAAAGTGAATTGTTTGCGTAGCCAGGCGATAGGTGCAAAACCAAGACGATTGCGCACCGGGGACACGCCGAGCAGATCAAGCCCGAGCAGGATGACGATGATGCCGGCGATGATCTGCAAAACACCCTGCCACAGACCGATCTGCCCTGTGGAAACGAGCACGGCGCCGATAGCAGCAGCAACCACGCCAACTGCGCCATAGATACCGACCCGGGCACCATGATAGGCGAGGTAAGGCCATGGTCCCTTGGCGCCCAGTTTCATGAAGAAGCCGGAAACCAGTCCGCCGCACATGCCCAGGCAATGCCCGCTGCCCAGCAGCCCGGTCATGAAGGCAAGCCAGTACGATACTTCCACGATGGCGTGTTGTTGGCTGTGGTCCATTGTCTAAAGATAAGCCGACGAGAATGGCTGGGTTGGGGATCAGTAAGTTTTGGGGGTTTGCCGGGCTCTCCCTACATCCTGCGAGATTGCCGTGAGGGCAGGAATATCGGCTCGATAGTTTCGACCATGCTCACCGCGACCGGCCTTGATCAGAATCTCGGAATCGCCCAGTTCACTCAGCAACCGGCTCACCGTTTCCGGCGTAATACCGAGGATGCCACCGAAATCGGCCAGGCTCAGTCGATGGACCCGATCACTGTCGCCGATACGCAGTTGCAGCAGCAGGCGGGCAAGGCGCACTTTGGCCGGCACAGTGTTGCTGACCAGTTCGGATAGCCAGGAATCGGTTTCGCGCAAGGCTTCCTGCGTTTTTTCGAGAAGACGGAGTTGGAGCGCCGGATGCTTGTTGATGAAGTCCTTGAAATGACTCATCGGAATCCGACAGAGCTGGGTTGCCGTCAGCGCGATGGCGGTGTGTTGTTGTTCATTGGCAAACACCGAGTCGAGGCCGACGACATCCCCCTTTTTCAGAAAACGGACGATGCGCTGGTTGCCGCTAACGTCATACCTGAGCAGCTTGATCGCACCCTGGCGGACGCAATAGACAGCATTGGCGTGGTCCGCCATGTTGTAGATCGTTGCACCGGCTTCGAAGGCCATGTCGTCGATGGGAATGTGGAAAGCCAGAAGATCTTCCAGACTGACGTCGGCACAAACCATGGTGCTGCGCAGGGAACAGGTAAAGCAGTTGCTTCGACCGGAACAGGTGTGGGTACGGTTGATAGTGGACATCAGCTCTTTGTGGGGATGAAGACGCAGCTGGCCGCTGCTGTCGTTGTAAATACTCGGGACGAAAACGGGTAACGATGAAGGGAATAGCCATCACCGCTGCAAGCGTAAGGAATTGGCGACGACTGACACCGAACTCATTGCCATTGCAGCAGCAGCGATCATTGGGTTCAGGCGGCCGGCAGCGGCTACCGGGATGGCGACGACATTGTAGCCGAGCGCCCAGAACAGGTTCTGACGGATGATCGCCATGGTCTTGCGGGAGAGGTCGATACCGGCTGCAACCCGGGCGATATCTCCGCCAACCAGCGTGATGTCGGCCGACTCGACAGCGATATCGGCACCGCCACCGATGGCGAAACCGACGTCGGCTGCGGCCAGGGCCGGTGCATCGTTGATGCCATCGCCGATCATGCCTACCTTTTCACCGGCCGCCTGCAGTTCTTGTACGGCGGCCAGTTTGTCCGCCGGCGTACAGCGGGCCAGAACACGGTCAATACCGACCTCACGGGCGACATGGTTGGCCACGGCCTCGACATCACCCGTTGCCATCACGGTCTTCAGCCCCAGTCGGTGGAGCAGGGCGATCGCCTCGGCAGCGCCGGGCCTCGGCTGGTCGGCAATGGCGAACAAGGCAACCGGCCGGCCGTCGATCGCGGCAAAGACCGGCGTTTTGCCCTGTTCGGCCAAGCGGCTGGCCTCGTCAGCGAGCAGCGCGTGGGCAACCCCCATCTCGTCGAGCAGGGCGGCATTGCCAATCACGATATCCAGGCCATCGACCTGGGCCGTCACACCACGACCGGGATGCGCGGCGAAGCCTTCGGCGATCAGGGCTTCCTTCTGGCGTGGCTTGCTCCAATCGCCCAAGGCGCGGGCCAGGAAGTGCTCCGAGCCGGCCTCGGCAGCGGAAATGAGCGAGGCAAGGCGAGCTTCGCCCATGCCGGGCAGGATGAAGGCGTCGGTGACGACCGGCTTGCCTTCGGTAATCGTGCCGGTTTTGTCGAAAACCACGGTAGTCAGCTTGGCAGCCGTTTCCAGTGCTTCACCATTGCGGATATAGATACCCCGCTTGGCCGCCTGGCCGGTACCGACCATGATGGCGGTTGGTGTGGCGAGGCCGAGCGCGCAGGGGCAGGCGATGAGCAGTACGGCGACCGAATGGGCCAAGGCACGGGAAACGGGGTGGCCGCCCAGCGCCCAGCCGGCGAAGGTCAGTGCAGCAACGCCGCCGACAGCCGGCACGAAGCGGGCGGAGATGCGGTCGGCGAGTTTTTGTACCGGCAGTTTGCTGCCTTGCGCATGATCGACAAGCTTGACGATACCGGAGAGTACCGTGTCGCCACCGATCGCAACGACTGTCATGGTGAAGCTGCCATTGCCATTCAGGCAACCGCCGATGACTGAATCACCGGGAGCCTTGGCGACCGGAAGGGATTCACCGGTGATCATCGCCTCGTCGATGCTGGAACTGCCATCCAGCACCCGACCATCGGTCGGCACCTTGTCGCCGGCGCGAACACGCAGCACGTCGCCAACCTGCACATCGTCGATGGGAATTTCCCGCTCGCTACCATCGGCCTCGATGCGCAGCGCGGTCTCTGGTTGCAATTCGATCAGTTTGCGAATTGCTTCGCTGGCCTTGCCCTTGGCGCGTTCTTCCATGTAACGGCCAAGCAGCACGAAGGTGCAGATGCCGGCTGCCGATTCGAAATAGACGTGGTGCGACATCTGCAGCACACCGGGGACGCTGTAGGCCCAGGCGGCGCCGGAACCGATGGCGATCAGCGTATCCATGTTGGCCTCGCCCTGCCTGGCCAGCATCCAGGCCTTCTTGAAGATGCTGTTGCTGCTGCCGAACAGGATGGCCGACGACAGCGCGAATTCCATGACGCGCAGGGCGGGCGAGCGGTGCATCATCATGCCGGAGATCATCACCGGCACGGTAAGCAGGGCGGATTGCACGAAGCGCTTCTTCGCTTCCTCGACGCGTTGCTTCTCACGCTCGACCAGCAGGCGGCGTTGCGACAGCGTATCCATCGGCCGCGCTTCGTAGCCTAGGCGGCGCACCACCTCCGAAACGCCATCGCGGTCGATCACCCCCTGCACCGTCACCGTTGCCGCTGCAAAATTGACCGCGGCGTTGCGCACGCGCGGGTCGCGCTTCAACTTCATTTCGATCAGCAAGGCGCAGGAGGCACAGGTCATGCCCTCGACCGCCACCGAACATTCGCTGACTGGCCCGTCGAGCGGCACGGTAGCAACAGGCATTGCCTTGGGAGCGGCGAGCAGGTTGCCGAGCACCGCATCAAGCGTCGCCAGCAGGCGTTCCTCAGGCAAGGCGAGCGGGTCGAAGCGGATGGCCAGCGAGCCGATATCGGCAACGATGGCCACGTCTTTCACCGCCGGATGTTTGCGCAGCAGGATTTCCAGGATGTAGCAGCGCTCGGCCTCCTTGACGAGGGGCGGCGCGATGACCCGGATGCGGCGGGACAGACGGTGAACGACGCGGAAATGCTTCATTTGGTCTTGCGGTAGCGAACGAGCAGGAAGACGAGGTAAAAGGTGGTCAGCCAGGCATTGCTGTTGGCGACCGGGTTCTGCAACCAGCGCTTGGTGATCAATTCCCAGTGCACCTTGATCAGATAAAAGGCGACGATGTCATTGAAGAAATTGGTGATCGCCTTCTCGGTCAAGGCACTTTCCACCATCGGTTGAAAGCGCGCCTGCAGGGAGCCTTCTGGCGCCGGGGCAGCTGGAATGATCAGTGTCTTGATCTTGTCGAGCAGCGGTTGGATGCCATCACTCAGTTCCCAGCCGCTGGCCATTGCGGCTGTGCCTGCCTTGGCTGTGACAGGCTCGCTTGGCAGCGCATCGAGCACATCGAAAAGCTGGCGGGCGACCTGGGCCGTCGTCAGCCTTGCGGCGTCATAGCGGATGGATATGCGTTGCCAGCCAATATCCAGTGCTGCGCTGGCAATTCCGGTCAGGGTTTTCATGCCGTCTTCGACATCGGCGGCAAGATCGGTGGTACAGAGTTCGGCCGGCAGTTCCAGGCGCAGATAACCCGGCTCGCGATGGCAGACGACGATGCGTTCGGCCAGTTGGGCGGTTTGCGACATGGCGCTTTCCTCAGGCAGAGGGATTCTCGGTCGTCGGGGCCGGTGGCGTACTGCGCCCTTCCAGTTTTTCCTCGGCTTCTGCCATCAGATCGTTCAGGTTTTCCTTCTGATGCAGCGCCATATCCTTACCCATGCCAGTCACCTTGGACAAGCCTTCGACAATTTCCTTCTGATACTTGAAGAGCAGGAAACCGGCGGCAATGCCACCCACAGCGCCCACTGCCAGCAAGGCCAGGGGGCTGCGCAACACGGCGTTGCCGAGCAGGCCGCGCCCGGCGGCAAAGCCGGTGGCTGCCATCATGGCGCCGGTGGCGACCGGCTTGGTCATCATGTGACCCGCCTGACTCATCATGTGCGGCATCTGCTTCATCATTTCTTCGGTCATCATGATTTTTCCTTTCAAGAGTTCGTGTACTGATTATCACCGCCCTGAGGTGGTGTGTCCTTGATGTCATGCAACATCTCGTAGATACCGCGACAGCCTTCGCAGCAGAACTGATAGCGCTTCTCCGGCGTATTCAGGAGGAAGGGTTTGATTCCAACGTCGAGACCACACAGATCGCAGGCCTTGTTGTCGGTCATTGCAGCAGTTCCAGCGCGTGACGTTCGAAAGTGGCTTCATCGGCCTCGCCAACAATTTTGGCGCGGACAATGCCCTTGCCGTCGATGAAGAACGTGGTTGGCAGGCCGACTACGCCGTAGCTGCGAGCAATGGTCGATTTTTCATCGAGCAGCGCGGGGTAGCTAACGCCAATTTTCTTGATGAAGGCGTCGATGGTTGCCTTGTCCTGTCCGGCGTTGATGGCCAGTACTTCAAGACCCTTGCCTTTATGGCGCTGATAAACGGCTTCGATAGCTTTCATTTCCCCTTCGCAATATTTGCACCAGTCAGCCCAAAAACGAACAACCAAGGGCTTGCCGAAATAGGCAGCCGGGAAATGCGTGGCGCCACCATCGGTACGGAAAGTCTGGAAGGTCGGTGCAATGCTGCCGATATTGACATTGGCCTTGGGTGCATCGTTGCCGCAGGCGGCAAGCAGGAAAGTAACAACGAGCAGGAGAAGGCGCATTTCAGTGTTCGATCAGGATCAGGTTGGAAGACAGCACGAACCAGGTGGCCAGCGCGGTGAACAGAATATAACCGCCGACGGCAAGGCCTGCGAGTCGAGAGGATACCCGCGGCACAATGCTTGCAAGGCTGGGACTTCGTGCGAATGGCTGCATGGCGCCGGCACCCAACCCGGCAGCGGTAGCTATGAAAAGCGGGATGTATAGCCAGTAACCCTGATAGTCGTACTCGGGCTTCAGGATGCAGAACGGGCAGTGATGGTGCGGATGTTCGTAAATGTAGAGCGAAATGAAGGACAGCACGCCCGTAATCGCCGCAACAAAACCGGCGCCGCTGGTCAGCGCGGTCAGGAACCCGCTGATGCGGCTGCCAAGGCGCCAATGCCAGAGCGGGGTAGCGATGGCGGCTACCATGCCGGCATAGAAAAGCCAGAGGGCCGGCTCCGGCTCAAGGCCGGAAGCTTCGGCAGCGATGGTTTTCGCCTCCTCGGAGAACATGCTGCCGCAACAGGAGGTGATCACATTGGCCTTCAGGCCCAGGAAATACTGCAATTCCAGCCAGAAACTGCTTGCCAGCACCGGCAGCAGCAGGAGAAGCAGGGCGTATTTGATGCGTACCAGCGGGTAGTCGCGGGCCAGTGTGTCGACATGGTTGATCGCCAGCCACATGGCCGCCAGGAAGAACACAGCCATCTGCGTAATCAGCGATGGAAACCCCCAGCCATTGACGTTCAGCGTGCCGACTGCGCACATGGCGCCGACGAACATGACCGACAAGCGGTCGGCGTTAAACACGAACAGCAGCAGGGCGGCCAACTGGGCAACGAGCACAAAGGTGAGCAGCGTCGAGAATAGGTAGGTGCGCCGCTCCAGGGCCAGTTGTCGTTCCGAGCCGCTATTGATGTCCCAGTGGCGAATGACCTGGATGGCAAAGGGTGCCACCCCGGCCAGCATGACTACGGCAAGGCCAGCAGCCAGCAACAGGGCGATGATGGCGGGCTGAAAAAGCATCAGTCCTCCGTCAGACGGCCGTCGCGCATGCCAACGACGCGGTGCACAGCTGTCGAGTCGACGACCAGCGGGTCGTGGCTGGTCAGCAACACGGTTTTGCCGGTGGCTGTAAAGCCTTCGAGGATGCTCATGAACTCCTTCGACAGCGCTGTATCAAGGTTGGCTGTTGGCTCGTCGGCAATGATGACTTCGGGGTCATTGATCAGGGCGCGAGCGATAGCCACACGCTGCTGTTCGCCGCCGGACAGCCATTCCACTTTGGCGGTGCTGCGATGGCCCAGCTTCAACTGGTCGAAAATCCCTTCCGCTGCCGTAACCAGTTCGTGGCGTGGCCGACCGGTCGGGAAAGCCGGCAGAATGACGTTTTCCAGTGCCGACAACCCCTTGATCAGGTTGAACTGCTGAAAGACGAAACCGAAACTCTGGCGGCGGATGTCAGTCAGGAAGCGCTCAGGCAGGCCGGAGATATCTTCGCCCTTGAAGCGCACCCGGCCGCTGGTCGGGCGGGACAGGCAGCCGACGATGGTCAGCAGCGTGGTCTTGCCCGAGCCACTTGGCCCGCGAAAGGCGGTCACCTTGCCGGCTTCAAGTGCCAGGTCGATGCCGTGGAGTGCCCAGTATTCATTGGGTTGGCCCTGATTGAAGGCCTTTTTTATGTTGGAGAGTTCGATCATGCGCGCATCACCGCATCGGGATCGGTAATCGCCGCCCGCCAGATCGGCACGAGTACCGCCGCGGTGTAGGGGAAAACCGTGAAGAAGAAGAGGGTAGCGATCTGCAGGCCATCGACGGTTGGTACCAGCGTAAAGCGCGGATAGAGCACTGACCAGCCCTTGAGTACCGGCTCGAAGACCGCCGCATCGAAATGAAAGACATGTACATAGGCCGCAATGAAACCGAGCAGGAAGGCGCTCAGCGAAATGAGGAGACCTTCCCAGGTTTTCATGCGAATCACGTCGCCGGTTTCCCAGCCGATGGCTTTGAGAATGCCGATTTCTCGTTTTTCCTCGGCCGATAGCCCTGAAGCCTTTTCCCAGGCGAGGATGGCAAAAGCGAGAATGGCGCCGGCCAGCACGGTCAAGACGATGCCTTCACGCCAGTCGAAGACACTTTGGTACGTGCGCAGTACTTCTTCGCGCAGGATGGGGCGGGAGTCGGGCAGGGCGCTGGATAACTTGGCGGCAATGTTGCGCACCTCCTGCGGGTTGGCTACCGACAGCGCAATGTCGGTGAAATGCCCGGCCGGATACTCGAAGAAACGCCGGAAATCGTTTTCGGAGAGCAGTACCAGATCGGCCGACAGCAGTTCGGAATCGGGCGACAGGACAGCCGATACCTCAAAGGTGAACAGCTTTCCCGAATAGGATCGGAAGGAAATGGTGTTGTGGGCGGCCAGGCCGCGCTCCCGAGCCAATGCGTTGCCGACCATGATGTAGCCATCGGCCACTTCATCGGCCGACCGCGCCATGAAGGTGTAGTTGGCGTTGAGCACCGTGTCGTAGTAATAGCCCCAGAGACGCCCTTCCTTCTTCTGCACACCACGGATGCGGCCGATTTTCTCGATGTAATTGGGCGGAATGAGATCGTGCCGGCCGGCTACCATGCGCTGAAGAATCACCTCTGGCGATCCGGCTAGCACAAAGGACGCTTCGCTACGCAAGGCGTGGGTAAAAAGCGTCAGCGAAGCCAGCACGAAGACGAGCAGCGTATAGGCCAGGAGCAGGCCGATATTCTTGGTCTTGCGCCGGCCGAGCGAGGCCAGCGTGAAGTCAATCAGGTGACGTTGTTTTTCCAGCCAGGGATTCATGGGAATTTATCGAAGATGGACGGGGTGCCAGCAGCGAGCCGGTCGGAAAGTGTTCCAGGGCACCGGGATGATCCTGAAAGGCAGAATGCAGATCGGCCTGGCTGGGATGGCGGGTATAACGTGCCTCGGTGAACAGCGCGAGGTCGGTCAGGCCGTATTTTTCAACGATGGCACGGTTGTCGGCCAGTTTTTGCATATCGGTCTCGGCAGGATGAAGAATGCTCGCAAGCAAGGCCAGAACGACCAGTACGAGTGCAGCCAGGAGGCCAATGACCACCGACGATGGGCGCATCACAGCCACTTCCGGATGGCAGCGACAATCGTATCGGATGAGGCACCCAGGTCGATTACCTGGACCAACTTGCCATCGGGGCCGATGACATAAGTTGACGTGGTGTGATCGACAGCATAACTACCATCGGCCTTGGTTGGCTGTTTCATGTAACCGGCTCCAAAGGCACGGGCCAAAGAGGCAATTTCCTGCGGCGTTCCGGTAGCCCCCATCATGTCGGGATGAAAAAAGGCCGTGTACTCCTTCAGGTGCTTGATCGTGTCACGCTCCGGATCAACCGAGATCATCAGTAGCCTGACCTTGCTCCGCTCTTCGGCCTTGAGTGCCTTCAAGGC
>JAEUOE010000104.1 GCA_016790885.1 Dechloromonas sp.
ACTGATGTCGTCGGAGTAGGCAAAGGCCGTTTTTTCGCCGGAGAGGGCACGCACGCCGACGCCCTGGTCGATATTGAAGCTGCCCGATTTGACGATGCCCTCATCCAGGCTCCAGGCCTCGGAACGGGAATACTGGAAGTAGAGGTCGGCGTAATCGACCTGGTTCTTCAGGATCTGGCCAAAGGTCCGCGACAGGTCGCCCTCGGTCAGCGAAAACGGGGTCAGCAGCAGGGATTCGGCTTGCGCCAGGGCGCTCGGTTGGGTCATTCAGCTTCCTTACAATTTGCGATGGGCAAGAGCCGGCAGGCTCTCGCGGATTTCGGCGATACGCTGGTGGTCGAGGTCGGCGATGACGACGCCCGGCCCCTTTGCCTTGCGGTCGAGTATGTCGCCCCACGGGTCGATGATCATGCTGTTGCCGTGCGTCAGCCGGCCGCTTTCATGCTTGCCGCCCTGTCCGACAGCGAGCAGATAGCATTGGTTCTCGATGGCCCGGGCGCGGAGCAGGATTTCCCAGTGCGCGCGGCCGGTGGTTTCGGTGAAGGCAGCCGGCACCAGGATCAGATCGACCGGCGCCAGCGCCCGGTACAACTCGGGAAAGCGCAGGTCATAGCAGATCGACAGGGCGACCCGGCCGAACGGCGTATCCACCGCCGCCAACTGATCGCCGGGCTCGATGAAGCTGGCTTCGTCGTAGGACTCGTCACCCTTGCTGAAACCGAAGAGGTGCACCTTGTCGTAGCGTTTGACGCATTCGCCGGCCGGATTGAAGACGAGGCTGGAATTGCGCATCTTGTCCGGCGTCGAGGCGGCCAACGGGATGGAACCGGCGAACAGCCAGATGTCGTGGCGGCGAGCCGTTTCCGCCAGCCAGGCCTGGATCGGCCCATCGCCAAACTGCTCGCCGGCACGGACGCGGTCGGCATCGATGGCACCGATGATGGGGAAATACTCGGGCAGGACAACCAGCCGCGCCCCCTGGGCGACGGCATCGGCGACCAGCCGGCCGGCCGTTTCGAGATTCTCTGCCACACGGGGTCCGGACACCATCTGCACGGCGGCGATCCGGCAATTCTGCTTGCTCACGGCTTGTTATCCTCTTCTACGCTGGGTTTGACTTCCGGCGGCGCTTCACCGGCCTTGTCGATCTTCGGGTCGGCCCACGTACCGGTCACATGATAGCGGTAGCTGAACAGCCGGTTGAGCGGTTTCTGCAGCACCGTATTGGCGAGCAGGGTAGCCGCGCCGACCACCGGGTTGACGATGGCCACACCGACTGCCGCCGCGCTGCCGATTTCCGGCCGGACGACGACCTGCAGATCCTGTGTCTCGTTCTTCAGGTCGGTCTCGCCCTGCATTTCGATCTGCGCCGCCGGCCCGAAGATGCGCAAGGGGTCGGTCGTGCGCATGACCCCCTTGCGGATCGCCAGCTTGCCCTCGATGCTGTCGAAGGCCAGGCCATCGCTGAAGATATCGCGAAAATCGAGGGTCAGGCGCCGCGGCAGGGATTGCAGCGAAATCAGGCCGAGCAATTTGCCGACGCCCGGCTCCAGCTTGTTGAACTGCCCCTTCTGGGCCGCCACCGTGAGCTGCCCGCTCAGGGTCGGATAATGAAGACCGGTCAGCGGCCCGCTCCACTGCAGGTCGCCGGCGAGCCGGGCCGTTCCCCGCCGTACCGTATCGCCATAGCCAAGGCGGTCGAGCAGCTTGCCGGCATCCTTTGCCGTCAGTTCGAAATCGAGCCGGGTCTGGTGGCGGCCGGTGTTGTTCCACACCCCCTTGCCCTTCAACACAGCATCCGGATTCTGCAGATTGAGCGTATCGAGGTGCCACGCCCCCTTGTCGTTGCGCGCCCTCAATTCCAGCTTGCCGAGTGCCTTGTCGCCGATATGCAGGTCATCGACCGACAAGCTCATGCCGGGCAGGGTATTGATCAGTGTCGTGCTGCCCTCGCCGATCTCCGCCGCCGGACGCACGACCAGGCGCTTGAAATTGCCCTCCACCCAGCCCTCGCCGGCGCTTTTCCAGAAAATGTCGCCAACCGCCTCCCGGGTGTTGAGGCCGATCTGCCAGCCGCTGTCGCGTGGCCGCAGTGTCAGATCGACATTGCTGAAATCACGCTCAAAAACGCGGAGCAAGGGTGTCTTCAGGGATACGACGTTGAGCGCAAGGCCACCGGCATCAGCGCCGCCATTGCTGCCCTCCGGCAGATAGTTTTTCCAGGCATCGGCATCGATACGCGGCGTCGCCACCCGGATGGCCAGGCCCCTGTCCGGCAGGCGCGGCTCGCCGTCGCCCACGGCAAAAACACCGCGCTCCCAATTGCCGAGACGACGGACGATCACCCCCTGCCCGACCTTGCCCAGCACGATGCGATACTGCTCGCGCTGGGCCTCCGGCACGGTTTGCTCAATGCGCAGCGGCAGCGCGCTCGCCGCCGTCTTGTTCAGCGGCTCGGGCAGCGGCGAGGTAATGCCGACCAGATCGGATTCGACGACGACCTCGGCGGTGCGCTTGCGGATGGCGATATCGGCCTTCCAGCCGGCACTGCCGCTCAAATGATTGATCAGCGGCCAGCCGAAGTGATTGCTCACCTCCTTGATCTGCGCCGTGCCACTGGCCTGGATGCCGACCTTGTCGCCGGCACTGCGGACCTGCACCTTGAGCGGGCCGCCAAATGCCCGGCCAACGATGTCCTGCGCGGTGGCCGTGCTTTCCGTCAGCAGCAGGCGACCATTGACCTGGTTGAGCGGCGGCAGGCCGGCCAGCGGCTGCAACTGGTTGTTCTGGAAACGGTAGTCGCCGCGCATTTTCGTATCCTGGGCATGGCGCAGCGGAATATCGAGTTCCAGGTTGAGACTGCCGTTGCCGCTCGCCTTCATGTCGGCGGTGAAATGATCGAGCTTTTCACCCAGCGGGCTTTGTTCAAGGAAGCGCAGGAACTCGCTGGTCGGCCCCTGGGCCAAGCCGCGCACCAGCAGCATTTCCTCGTGCGACTCGAAATCGGGGATGCGCACCTCGACGCCGGACAGCGCGGCCCCCAGGATGCGCCCCTGGCTGGCTGCGATCTTCATGCCGGTATCGAAAGTCATGTCCGCCGCGATGCCGTCGATGGCCGGCCAGCCCGGGGCATAGTCGACCCTGGCATCGGACGCCCTGGCGGTAACGACGAACTTGCCACCCTTGCCGTCGCGGAAGGGAAAATCCTGCAACTTGCCCTTGAGCACCAGTCGCCCGTCGTAACCCTTGCCGGCCACGATACCCCGGCGAATCCACGCCCGCGCTTCGGCATTGACCACATGCGGCATGTAGCGCCAGACCGCCGTCGCCTCGGCCCGCTCGACCTTGGCCGTGAGATCGATCTCGCCGGGGCCATCACCGGTGTAGCGATAAACCCCCTGGGCCGAACCGGCGGCATCCGGGCCGGCAAACTCCAGCTTGTCGAGGTGAATATCGGTGCCAGCCGGGCTGTTCTTCCAGTTGGCACGGGCCTTCAGCGCAGTCAGCGCGATGTCCGGTTCAGGAAAAACAGCGGGCAGCGACAGGCCGGAGCGGCCGGAATCCACGATCAGGTCGCCGCCTTTCTCGCTCAGGTCGATCATGCCGGACAAGCCCTCCGCCCCCGGGAAATAGCCGCCGGCTTCCAGCCCCAAGTGGTGAAAAGCCGTTTTCAGGCTATAGCGGCGCAGGGTATCGCCATCCAGCGTCCAGCTGGCTTTCAATTCGGCGATACGCCCCTGCGGCCGGTGCTTTTCGAGCAGTTCGCGGCTTTTCGCATCGAGCGGCATGTAGGAAGCCAGTTTGGCCAGCACCGCCAGATCGAGGAAGGTCGCGCTGGCGGAGCCGTTAACCTGGGAACCCGGCGGGTTCTGGCGCCACTCCAGATTGAAATCGGTGGGTGCGACACGCACGCCATCCAGGGTCAGCAACTCGACCTTGTGCCCTGACAACGCCCATTCATCGGCCTTGTAGCGGCCTTCCAGCCGACCGCGCATGCTGGCCAGGTCGAGTTCGGGCAGCTTGCGACCGAGGCGGACACGCAACTCCTCCAGCGCCACATCGGCCGTTACCTTGCCCGTCCCGTCGTCGAGATCACCCCAGATGCGCAGCGCCCCGCGCCCCTGCGGCAAGAGCACCGGGTAATCGACCCAGGCCCGCCAGCCGGCCAGGTCGGCGTAATCCAGTTCGACGAAGAGCTTGCCGGTCAGGTGCTCCAGCGCATCGCCCAGTTCACCCTTGATCTCGCCGCGGATGTCGATGCGTGCCGCCAGGTTTTCCGGCGGTGCCGCCGACAGGCCGAAGCGATGACGACGCCCGCTGTTGTCGAGCGCCAGTTGCAGGTCTTCCAGCACCAGCGGCGGCGCCTGGCGCAGGCGGTCCTCCCAGACGATGGTCGCATCGCGGATGCGGATGCGTTTCTGCTCGAGAACCCACTCGGCAAAGGCCGGGTCGCTTTCGCCCTCCGACGCCATGCCGGCCACCGTCAGCTTGCCATCGATTTCGCGGCGCACGTGCAGCACCGGGCCGTCGAAAGCCAACAGGGACAAGGTCGGGCGCAAGCGCACCAGGCTCTGCCAGGAGAGCACGCCTTCGACGCGGGCCAGCGAAAAGGCCGGTGCCCCCTGGCGGTCGGCGATCACCACATCGTCGAGGATGAGATCCGGATTCAGCCCCTGCCAGCGCGCCTCGATACGGCCGATGCGCACCGGTTGCCCGACCGCCCGGCTGGCGGCCTGCTCGATCTCGGCGCGGTAATCGGCGACCTTGGGCAGCACCCCATAGCGCAAGGCGAGCACCAGGGCGGCAAAGGCCAGCCAGGCCGCAAACAGCCCCCAGCCCGCCCAGCGCAAGGCACGCGCGATACCCGGCCGGGCCAGGATGGGCCACAACCAGTGCAGGCGGTAATAAGCCGCCGCCCGTACGTCCTGCGAAATCACGCCGGGATGTCGGCTGGCCGGCTCAGTCACCGGCAAAACCGCTTTGCCTTTGGGGGGAATAGCTCACTACAATCGGGAAATAGCGAAAACCAACATTCTATCCTTTTCGGCAAAACCGCCGACCGACCATCATGGACACCACGCTCGATCCCCGCTGGCAGGCTGCTCTCGATCATAGCCGCTACCTGACCAACCTGTTCTTCGCCCGCCCGGAGCTGATCGCCGAACTGGCGGCCACCTGGGAGCAACCGCTCAGCGAGCAACTGCTGCTGGCGCCGCTGAATCAGGAATTCCCCGATGACGAGGCCGTACGCAGCACGCTGCGCCGCCTGCGCCAGCGGGCGATGGCCCACATCGAACTGCGCGATCTGTGCGGCCTGGCACCGCTGGCCGAGGTGGTCGAGAGCATGACCCTGCTCGCCGACGTGACGACCAACTTCGCGCTCGATCACTACCATCGCCAGCTGGTCGACCTCTACGGCGAGCCGCTCGACAAACAGGGCCGCCCGCAGCGCCTGATGGTGGTCGGCATGGGCAAGCTCGGTGGACGCGAGCTGAACGTCTCGTCCGATGTCGATTACATCTTCATCTACCCGGAGGACGGCGATACGGCGGGGCCGAAGAAGTGCATCGAGAATTTCGATTTCTTCACCCGTCTTGGCAAGCGCGTCATCCAGGCGCTCGGCGACGTCACCGCCGACGGCCAAGTCTTCCGTGTCGACATGCGCCTGCGGCCGAACGGTGATTCCGGGCCGCTGGTCTGCTCGCTCGACGCGCTGGAAAACTACTTCATCACCCAAGGCCGCGAATGGGAGCGCTACGCCTGGATCAAGGCCCGCATCATGAACAGCGGCGCGAATGCGCAAGGCGAGGCACAGGCCGGCTGGATGGACGCCCTGCAGCGCAGCGCCCGGCCCTTCATCTTCCGCAAGTACCTCGATTTCGGCGCCATCAACGCCATGCGCGACCTGCATGCCCAGATCCGTCGCGAAGTGGCGCGCAAGGACATGGCCGATCACGTCAAGCTCGGACCCGGCGGCATCCGTGAAATCGAATTCATGGCCCAGGTCTTCCAGCTCATCCGCGGCGGACGCGATCCGGCCCTGCAAATCCGCCCCACCCTGTCGGTTCTCGCCCTGCTCGCCGAGCGCAAGCTGATCCCGGCCGAAACCGAACAGGAACTGCGCGAGGCCTACGTCTTCCTGCGCCGGCTGGAACATCGCCTGCAGTACGTCGAGGACAAACAGACCCACATGCTGCCGGAAGCCCCGGACGAGCGGGAAAAGATCGGGCGCAGCATGGGCTTCCCCGGCTGGCAGGCCATGCTGGTCGTGCTCAACCAGCATCGCGACATCGTCAGCCGCCATTTCGAGGAAGTATTTTCCGACCCGGAGGCCGGCGAGCACCCGCTGACCGGCTTGTGGCTCGGCCAGATCGATGAGGACAACGCCATCGAAGGGTTCGGCAACCTCGGCTTCCGCCGCCCCCGGGAAGCCATTGCCCGCCTGGCCGACCTCCGGGCCTCCAGCCGCTACCAGCAACTGCCGGCCACCAATCGCTCGCGCCTTGACGCCGTCGGGCCGCGCCTGATCGAGGCCGCCGGCGCCACCGGCGATCCCGACACCACGCTGGCCCGCGGCCTGGCCTTCCTGGAAGGCATCGCCCGCCGCGGCGCCTACCTCGCCCTGCTCCAGCAATACCCGATGGCCTTGCGCCGGGTAGCCGACATGATGTGCGCCTCGCACTGGGCAGCCGACTACCTGAACCACTACCCGCTGCTCCTCGACGAACTGCTCGATCCGCGCCTGTACGAAATGGCCACCGACTGGACCGGTTTCCGCGAGAACCTGCGTGCCAACCTGGCACTGCATGCCGGCGACACCGAACGCGAAATGGACATCCTGCGCGAGATGCACCATGCCCAGGTCTTCCGCCTGCTGGCGCAGGACCTGGCCGGCCTGCAAACCATCGAGCACCTCTCCGACCACCTGACCGAACTGGCCGACACCCTGGTGCAGGAAACCGTCCCCCTGGTCTGGGGCACGGTCAAGAAGCGCCATTGCGAGACGCCGAAGTTCGCGGTGATCGGCTACGGCAAGATGGGCGGCAAGGAACTCGGCTACGCCTCCGACCTCGATCTGGTCTATCTGTTCGACGACGATGCGATGGATGCCGAAGAGAACTACACCCGCCTCAGCCAGCGCCTGAACAGCTGGTTATCGAGCCAGACGCCCGCCGGCATCCTGTTCGAAACCGACCTGCGCCTGCGCCCGAACGGCGATTCCGGCCTGCTCGCCGTTTCCGTGGACGCCTTCCGCGACTATCAGCTGAAGAATGCCTGGCCCTGGGAACACCAGGCCCTGACCCGGGCCCGTTTCTGTGCCGGTGATCCGGCGGTTGGCCGGCGTTTCGAGGAAATCCGCGTCGAGATCCTGCGTTTGCCGCGCGACCTTGCGAAGTTGAAGGAAGACGTCGTCGCCATGCGCCGCAAAATGTACGACGCACACGCCCTGAACAGCGCCACCGGCTTCGCCCTCAAGCACGACCCGGGCGGCATCATCGACGTCGAGTTCATCGTCCAGTACCTGATTCTCGGTCATGCCCACCAATACGCCGAACTGACCGGCAACCTCGGCAACATCGCGCTGCTGCGTATCGCCGGCGAACTGGGGCTGATCGACCCGGGCCAGGCCAGGGCGGCCGGCAATGCCTACCGCGAATACCGGCGCCTGCAACATGCCCGCCGCCTATCGGCGACACCCAAGGCACCGATTCCGCGCGAGGAAGTGGAACAGCACATCGCGGCGGTCACCACCCTGTGGCAGGCGGTATTGGGCGGCGTCTAGGAACTTAGCGCTCGTCGTCCTTACCGCGCCGGCCGCGGCCATCACCCCGGTCATCCCGTCCCCGGCCGCGCTCATCCCGCTCGACGCCGGGACTGCGTTGCGGCGGCGGAGCCGAGCGCATTTCCGGCGGATTGCGGCGCCCCATGTCCTGGCCGGGCGGCGGCCGGTTATCCAGCTCGCGGCGCGGCGCCGGCATCGGCGCCTGCTGGGGTGGCGGCTGATAGCCACGCTCCTGCCGGTAAGTGGGCATCGGTTCCGGACGCGGCGCTTCGTAGCGCGGCGCGGGCGGCGGCGGATTGCCGCGTGGCGAATGATCCTGGTCCCAACGGCCTTCGTAGTGACGCCAGTGGTTGCCCTCGCGCTCCCAGCGCGGTGCTACCCAGCGGTAGCCCGGGCGCGGCGCCTCCCAGCGCCCCGGCACCCATTCGTGACGATGGCCGGTCCATGTCCAGAAACCGCCGATCCAGAGGTAGCCGACTATGGGCGGATAGCCGGGATGCTCGACTCGCGGTGGCGGCGGCTCAACGTACACCGGCTCGCGATAGACTGGGGCGGGTGCCACGACACAGCCCGAGAGCATCGTCATGGCGGCGAGCAGTGCAGCGATCAGGGTTTGGGTCTTCATGATCGAGGTCTCTCTCAACAATTGGTCATGGTGAGAATAACGCGCAGCCTCGGCCGCGGATAGACCGGCCGCCCAGTCTTTTACGATTGCTTACAGGGCCCCGGCACACGAAAAAAAAAGCCGCCCGCAGGCGGCCTGATGCGAGCCTGCGCCGCTTACCTCTTCAGCGAGTCGCGAATCTCGCGCAGCAGAACGATATCTTCCGGGGTCGGTGCCGGTGCTTCCGGAGCCGGGGCCGCTTCCTCGGCCTTGCGCAGGCGATTCATCTGCTTGACCATCATGAAGATGATGAAGGCCAGGATGATGAAATTGACCACGATGGTCAGGAAAGAGCCGTAGGCAAACACCGCGATGCCGGCTTTCTTGAGATCGGCCAGGGTGGCCAGGTTGTTCGGGTTGTCGCCGAGCACGACGAACAGGTTGGAGAAGTCCAGCTTGCCGACGATGCGGCTGACCAGCGGCATGATCAGGTCGCCGACGATGGAGTCGACGATCTTGCCGAAAGCGCCGCCGATGATCACACCGACTGCCAGATCCATCGCATTGCCCTTGACGGCAAATTCCTTGAATTCCTGAATCATTCCCATACTGTTTTCTCCGTGGATAGTGGTTTTTGGACGCTTTGATTATTCTCTTCGGCAAGGAAACCGGTCAAGCGATTTTCATATTTTCAGGTTTCATCACAATGCTTTACAGAGCCGCTCGGCAGCGGCCTGCAGCGTTTCCTCGCGCTTGGCGAAACAGAAACGGACGACCTTGTCGTCGCGGCCGTCGGCATTGAAGACCGACACCGGGATGACCGCCACCCCCACCTCGCGCGTCATCCATTCGGCAAAGGCGCGATCCGGCAGGTCGGAAATCCGGTCGTAGCGCGCCAGCTGAAAATAGGTGCCGCGGCAGGGCAGCAAGTCGAAGGGTGTCTCCGCCATCAGTTGCCGGAAAAAATCTCGCTTTTCCTGATAGAAGACCGCCAGGCGGAGATGGCGCGCGGCATCCTGCATGTACTCGGCAATCGCCAGTTGCGACGGCGCATGAACGGTGAACACGTTGAACTGATGCACCTTGCGGAACTCGGCCATCAGCGCGGCCGGGCCGACCACGTAGCCGATTTTCCAGCCGGTGATGTGGTAGGTCTTGCCGAAGCTCGACACCACGATGCTGCGTGCCGCGAGTTCGCGATGTCCGCTCAGGCTGGCGTGGCGTTCGCCATCGAACAGGATGTGCTCGTACACCTCGTCGGACAGGATGACGATATCGGTGCCGCGCACCAGGTCGGCCAGCTGATCCAGATCGGCAGCCGTCAGCAGGCTGCCGGTCGGGTTGTGCGGCGAATTGACGACGATCATCCGGGTGCGCTCGTTGATCAGGCTTTTCACCTGCGCCCAGTCCGGTGCGTAGTCCGGGAATTTGAGCTGCGCGAAAACCGCCTTGCCCCCCACCGTCTCGATGGCCGGCACATAAGAGTCATAAACCGGCTCGAAGACCAGCACCTCGTCGCCCGGCCGCACGAAGGCGGCGATGGCGGTGAAGATGGCCTGCGTCGCCCCGGCCGTGACGGTGACTTCCGACTCCACATCGAAGCGCGTGCCGTACAGCGCCGCCACCTTGTCCACGATGGCCTGGCGCAGTTCCGGCAGACCGGCCATCGGCGCGTACTGGTTGCGCCCGGCCAGCATGTGGCGGTGCATGGCATCGAACAGCACCGGCTCGGCCTGGAAATCGGGAAAGCCCTGCGACAGGTTGATCGCACCGCACTCGGTCGCCAGCCGGCTCATCACGGTGAAGATGGTCGTTCCCATGTTCGGGAAGCGGGAATCGATGCGGACAGGTGTTTCCATGATGCAGGCAGGTTTTGGGGAAAGGGGCACTATGCCACAATGCGCCCCATGAAGATCGACGGCATCCCCACCCGCACCCTGCGCGCCCGTCCCGACCAGCGCGCCATCGACATCATCGACCAGACCCGCCTGCCGCACGCCCTGCATTGGGTGCGCGTCGCCACGCTGGACGAGGCAGCCCACGCCATCCGCGCCATGCAGGTGCGCGGCGCCCCGCTGATCGGCGCCACCGCCGCCTACGGCCTGGCCATCGCGCTCGATTTCGAGGCTTCCGACACCCGGCTGGCCGAAGCCATCGCGGTGCTCGGCGCCACTCGCCCGACGGCGGTCAACCTGCACTGGGCGCTGGCCCGCATGGAAAAGCACCTCCGCCCGCTCGCCCCGGAAGCCCGCTGCGACGCCGCCTGGGCCGAAGCCGCCGCCATCGCCGAGGAGGACGTGGCGCAGAACGCCGCCATCGGCCAGCACGGCCTGAAGCTCTGGAAAGACCTGATCGTCGCCGACGGCCAGACGCTGAACGTGATGACCCACTGCAACGCCGGCTGGCTGGCCACCGTCGACTGGGGCACCGCCCTGTCGCCGGTCTATGCCGCGCACGATGCCGGCGTGCCGGTGCATGTCTGGGTGTCGGAAACCCGGCCGCGCAACCAGGGCTTGCTCACCGCCTGGGAACTGGAACAGCACGGGGTGCCGCACACCCTGATCGCCGACAACGCGGCCGGCCTGCTCATGCGCCAGGGCAAGGTCGACGTGGTGATCGTCGGCGCCGACCGCATCGCCGCCAACGGCGACGTCGCCAACAAGGTCGGCACCTATCTCAAGGCGCTGGCCTGCGCCGACAACGGCATTCCCTTCTACGTCGCCGCGCCGCGCTCGACGCTCGATTTCGCCTGCCCGGAAGGCGCCGACATTCCCATCGAGGAGCGCGACGGCGATGAATTCCGCCTGGTGCATGGCCTCGACCAGCACGCCCAACCCACCGCCCTGCGCCAGTTGCCGGCCGGCGAGGATGTCGCCAACCCGGCCTTCGACGTAACGCCGAACTGGCTGGTCAAGGCCATCATCACCGAGCGCGGCACCTGCGCCGCCAGCCGCGAGGGCCTGCTCGCCTTGTACCCGGAGGAAGCCCGTGGCTGACCGGCGCGACGACCTGATCGCCACCGCCCGCGCCATGCAGCCGGCCGGGCTGAACAAGGGCACCTCGGGCAACGTCAGCCTGCGCCATGGCGACGGCTTCTACATCACGCCGACCGGGATGCCCTACGACAAACTGGTCGCCGACGACATCCCGCTCATGGCGCTCGATGGCTCGCATGTCGGCGCCCGCAAGCCGTCGTCGGAATGGCGCTTCCACCGCGACCTGTACGCTGCCCGCCCGGAAGTCGGCGCCGTGCTGCACGCCCATTCACCCTTCGCCGTCAGCCTGGCCTGCCTGCGCCGCGATATTCCGCCTTTCCACTACATGATCGCCCGCTTCGGCGGCGACACCGTCCGCTGCGCCGACTACGCCCTCTTCGGCTCACAGGCGCTGTCGGAAGCCGCCCTGCTCGCCATGCGCGACCGCAAGGCCTGCCTGCTCGCCAACCACGGCCTGCTCGTCGCCGGCCGCGATCTCGACGAAGCGCTGGCCCTGGCCATCGAACTGGAGGAACTGTGCGAGCAATACTGGCGTGCCAGCCAACTGGGCGAACCGGTACTGCTGTCGGCAACGGAAATGGCCGAGGTGCTGGTCAAATTTTCCGGTTACGGGCAGCAATGAACCAGACGCATGACATTTCCCGCTGGGCGCACCAGCACCAGTACGGCACCGGCAATGCCGCGGCCGAACGCGGCACCCGCCTGGTGCTGTGGATCACCATCGCCACCATGCTGGTCGAAATCGTCGCCGGCTGGTGGTTCAACTCGATGGCCGTGCTGGCCGACGGCTGGCACATGAGTTCGCACGCGCTGGCCATCGGCCTCTCGGCCTTCGCCTATGCCGCTGCCCGCAAGTACGCTGCCGACCCCAGCTTCGCCTTCGGCACCTGGAAGATCGAGGTGCTGGCCAGCTACACCAGCGCCATCTTCCTGCTTGGCGTCGCCGCCGCGATGGTCTTCGGTTCGCTGGAACGCTTGTGGTCGCCGCAACCCATCCACTACGCCGAGGCGATGATCGTTGCCGTCGGCGGCCTGGTGGTCAATCTGGTGTGTGCGCTGATTCTCGGCCAGGCGCATGACCATCATCACGACCATGATCACCACCACGGACACGATCACCATCACGATCTGAACCTGAAGGCGGCCTACATCCACGTCGTCACCGATGCGCTGACCTCGGTGCTCGCCATCGCCGCACTGGCCGGCGGCTGGTTGTGGGACTGGGCCTGGCTCGATCCGGCGACCGGCCTGGTCGGTGCCGTGCTGGTCGCGCTGTGGGCGAAAAACCTGATCGTGCAAAGCGGCCGCGTGCTGCTCGATCGCGAGATGGATCACCCGGTCGTCGCTGAAATCCGCGAGGTCATCGCCGCCCTGCCCGAAGCCGGCAACACGCAGATCACCGACCTGCACGTCTGGCGCGTCGGCAACGGCGCCTACGCCTGCGCCATCAGCCTGCTCACCCACGATGCGGCGCTCACCCCGCTGCAGATACGCGAAGCGCTCGGCATCCACGAGGAAATCGTGCACGTCACGGTGGAAATCCACCGCTGCGACATCTGTTGAGCTAACCACGCATCACCGCAGCGATGCGGTGATAACCATCAG
>JAEUOE010000123.1 GCA_016790885.1 Dechloromonas sp.
CGCTTCTGCCTCGACGATTTCCCGCTCCAGCCCTTGCACACCCAGTTGTCGCCGCAATCGGCGATGGCCGACTGGCTGGCCGGCGGCGAGGCGCCGCACGGCTTCACCATCGACCGCGACTGCGAGCTGAAAGCGGTCGGCGAGGAAAAGTCGGCCGTCCGTTATGTCCGCCATCCACTCGGTGACGAAGTGCATGCCGAGATCAAGGCCCACCTCGCGGCCGGCAAGCTGCCGACCAAGCTGGCGCTGACCTGGGACGACCGCATTTCCTTCGTGCTCGGCGAGAAGATGGAGGTAAAGCGCCTCGCCTTCCTCGACCTGCTCAAGGAAGAGGCCGAGAAGAACGCCGAACATGCCGACGAGCAGTTCGATGCCGATTTCGCGCTGATGACCGGCGAGCTGACCCGCTTCCTGCCGGTGCTGATCGAAGCCCTTGGCGGCGAGAAGGTCGAGGCGGTGGCCAGCCCGGCGCAGCCCGGTGGTGGTGCGCTGCCGCCCTGGGAGGCATGAAACCCGGCGAACCCTGCCCCTGCGGCAGCGGCCAGCGCTACGCCGCCTGTTGCGGGCCGCTGCATGCTGGGGAGCAGCCTGCCGCCAGCGCCGAGGCACTGATGCGCTCGCGCTACAGTGCCTACGTCCTCAAGCTGGCAGATTACCTGCTGGCCACCTGGCACCCTTCAACGCGGCCGAGCGAACTCGACCTGGCGGCTGACGACAGCAAGTGGCTGGGCCTGGACGTGAAGCGGCACGAGGTACAGGACGACGACCGGGCGATGGTCGAATTCGTCGCCCGCTACCGCATCGCCGGGCGTGGTCATCGCCTGCACGAACTGAGCCGTTTCGTGCGCGAAGACGGCCGCTGGTTCTACGTGGACGGCGATCTGTCCTGATCGCTCGCCGGTGCGGCGAAGGAGCGCGCCGGCCAGATGAAGACGGCGAACAGCACGCTCTCGGCCACCAGGCCGAGCACGGCCGGCAGCAGGCTGGCCACGCCGCCCATCCCGAACAGCACCAGGCCGCCGGCCGAAACCAGCAGCAGGAGGGCAGCGGCCAGGCGGGCACCCGGATTGCGCTGGCCAGCGACCAGCCGGGGCAGGGCGATGAGCAGCGGCCCCAGCCCGAAGGCCAGGCCGATGACCAGCAGCGGGGCGAGCAGATTGAACAGCCTGTCGCCGCTGGGCAGCTGGCCCGAGCCGTGGCTGAACAGGAGCAGGGCGATGGGCGCCAGGGTCATGACGGTGCCGAGGAGCAGGGCGGTAAGGCGGAGCAGGGTGATCATCGGTGAGCGAATGTCGGGTGAGCGGTGATGGTCGGCAGGCCAGGGAACTGGCGCCCGAAGTGCGCATCATACCGTTGGCAGCGTGTCGCCGAGAACATCATCCGCTTGCGCAGGCTGTACGGCTGACCTAGTCTGAAACATGAAACCCACCCTCAGGAGAACGAACAATGAAACAACATCTCAGCGGATTGCTGGCGGCCCTCTTCGTGGCCAGCCAGATGGCCGGTTGCGCCAACATGGACGAAACCCAGCGTACGACAGCGACCGGCGCCGCAGTCGGCGCCGTGGCCGGAGCCCTGCTCGGTGGCGTGACGGCCGGTGGCAACAAGACCAAGAGCGCCGCCACCGGCGCGGCGATCGGTGCGGCCCTGGGGGCGGGTGGCGGCTACCTGTGGTCGCGCCACATGCAGGAGCAGAAGGCGGCCATGGAACAGGCGACGCAGGGTACCGGCATCGGCGTCACGCAGACGGCCGACAACCAGCTCAAGCTCGATATCCCGAGCGACCTGTCCTTCGATTCCGGCCGCTACGACATCAAGCCGGCGCTGCACGCCGTTCTTGACCGCTTCGCAACGACACTGAACCAGAATCCGGTAACCACCGTGCGCGTCGTCGGCCATACCGACAATGTCGGCAGCGATGCGGTGAACAATCCGCTGTCGGTCAATCGGGCGGCAGCAACCCGTGACTACCTGGTGTCGCGGGGTGTGGCGGGCAACCGCATCGCCATCGACGGCCGCGGCTCGCGCGAGCCGATTGCCGACAATGCCACGGCGGCAGGCAAGGCCAGGAACCGGCGCGTCGAGATCTTCGTCGCCGAGGCGCCGCGCTGAGCCTTTGCAATATTTCACATGGCCGCCATACCGATGCCGTAGCATCGCTGGCTCTTACTTCAGGAGGAAATGGACATGGGACTTCTCGATTCAGTCGTTGGTTCGCTGACGGCAGGCAACGCACAAGGCGGCAATGGTCTGCTCGATACCGTGATGCAGTTGATCCAGAATCAGCCGGGCGGGCTGGCCGGGTTGGTGCAGTCCTTCCAGCAGGGCGGGCTGGCCGATGTGGTCAATTCCTGGGTGTCCACCGGCCAGAACCTGCCCGTTTCCGGCCAGCAACTGGCGTCCGTGCTGGGCAGCGGGCCGTTGCAGGACATTGCGGCCCAACTGGGGGTGTCTCCCGAGCAGGCATCGGGCAGCCTGGCTGACCTGTTGCCGCAGATTGTCGACCAACTGACGCCGAACGGCCAGTTACCGCAAGGCGGCGACCTGCTGACCCAGGGAATGGATCTGCTGAAGAAGGGCGGCTTGTTCAGCTAGGCCCGGCCGGCTAGAGAAACTTTTCGAGCAGCACGTTGAGAAAGCGCCGGCCCTTCGCGGTCGGCGCAATCTTTTCCGGGCCGACATCAAGCAAGCCTTCAGCTTCGGCGGCCTTCAATTGCGGCAGGATGCGGCTGATCGGTTGTGCGGTACGCGCCTCGAACAGCGAGGGGTGGAAGCCGTCGGCCAGGCGCAGGGCGTTCATCATGAATTCGAAGGGCAGGCTGGCCGCCTCCACTTCGTTATGTTCCTGCACGGCGTTGCCGCTCTTGATGTTTTCCAGGTAGGCCTTGGGGTGCTTGTGGCGCATCTGGCGCAGCACGCGGTCGTGCAGGGTCAGCTTGGAGTGGGCGCCGGCGCCGATGCCGAGATAGTCGCCAAAGAACCAGTAGTTCAGGTTGTGCTTGCACTGCCGCTTGGCCAGCGCGAAGGCCGAGGTCTCGTAATTGCTGAAACCGGCGGCGGCGAGGCGGGCCTCGATGGCCTCCTGCATGTCAGCGCAGACGTCGCCTTCGGGCAGCTCCGGCGGGAAGGCGGCGAAACGGGTGTTCGGCTCCAGCGTCAACTGGTAGCAGGAGAGGTGCGTCGGGGACAGGCTCAGCGCCGTTTCGATGTCGGCAAGCGCTTGCGCATGCGTCTGCCCGGGCAGTCCGTACATCAGGTCGAGGTTGAAAGTCTCGAAATGCTGGCTGGCAAGGCGGGCGGCGCGCTTGGCCTCCGCGGCATCGTGAATGCGGCCGAGGGCCTGCAGATGCGCATCGTTGAAGCTCTGGATGCCGAGCGACAGGCGGTTCACGCCGGCGGCGCGGAAGCCGGCGAACTTCTCCGCTTCGACCGTTCCGGGGTTGGCTTCCAGCGTGATTTCAGCGTCCGGCGCCAGCATGGCCAGGGCACGGAAGGCGGCGAGCAGTTCGTCGATGGCGGCCGGCGAGAACAGGCTGGGCGTGCCGCCGCCAAAGAACACGCTGACCACCGGCCGGCCCCAGATCAGCGGCAGGGCCGATTGCAGGTCGGCGATCAGCGCGTCGACATACGCACGTTCGGGAATCGTCTCGCCGGCCTCGTGCGAGTTGAAATCGCAGTAGGGGCACTTCTGCACGCACCACGGCACATGGACGTAGAGGGCAAGCGGCGGCGAGACGCGGAATTCGAGGGCTGCTGCGCTGCGCTGTGCTTTTTGGGGAAAAATGGGGATGGTTCGAGTCATGGTGAAGATATGGGGGCGTGCTCGGGGGGGCTGATCCCGTACCGTGCGTGGGATGATTAAGCGCCTTGTGCAGGGCGCTCCAACTCACTCGCTAGCTCGCGTTCAATCTGCTCAATGCTGGGCAAGCTGGTTTGCAACTCGGCGGGCAGTGCATCCAGCAGCTGGTATTCGGCCACGCCTAGCGGCTGGGTATTGTTGCGTAGCGCGTATTCAGCGACGACCTTGTTCTTGCTCTTGCACAGTAGCAGGCCGATGGTTGGGGCATCCTGCGGGTGCTTGATCTGGGCGTCGACGGCGGCAAGATAGAAGCTCAATTGGCCAAGATGTTCTGGCTTGAACTTGCCGCCCTTGAGTTCGATGACCACATAACAGCGCAGCTTGAGGTGGTAAAACAGGAGGTCGATGAAGAATTCGTCGCCACCTACGTCCAGCAGCACCTGCCGACCGACGAAGGCGAAGCCTGCACCGAGTTCGATGAGGAAATCGGTGACGTGTTTGACCAGGGCATTTTCGATTTCACGTTCTTGCGCTTCATCGGTCAGGCCTAGAAAGTCGAACCGGTAAGGGTCTTTCAGCGACTCGCGTGCCAGGTCGGATTCCGGTTTGTGCAGGGTAAACTCGAAGTTTGTAACTGCCTTGCTGCTTCGTTCCAGCAAGCGGGTTTCGATTTGCATCACCAGCACATTGCGCGACCAATTGTGCTCAATTGCCTTGGCGGCGTACCAACGGCGCGTTTCAGGGCCGGGCAGTTTATCGAGCAGGGCCAGTTGGTGATACCAAGGCAATTGTGCAAGCACCCCTTGCACAATTTCCGCATCCGGCCAGGCTTCCGCAAAGGCGCGCATGTACTTGAGGTTGCGCGGCGAGAACCCTTTCATCTCGGGAAAAGCCGCACGCAAATCCTCTGCCAGCCGTTCGACGACTTTGCTTCCCCATCCCTGCTCGGCCTGCCGTGCCAGAATGTCGCGTCCAATCTGCCAGTAAAGCAGAACCAGTTCGCGGTTTACTGCCAGCGTCGCCCGTTGCTGCGCGGCATGAATGCGTATTTTCAACTCGGCAAGCCAGTCGGCGTAGTTGGCCGGCGGCGTAGTCAGGCGGGGTGGGAAATCACTCACGAACGACACTTCCTTCTCAGGGGCGTAGTCCTACAAACTCGGCAACCGTTCAATCAATTTCTGCATCGCCCGGCCGCGGTGCGATACCCGGTTCTTGGTTTCGCTATCCATTTCGGCAGCGGTCTGGCCGAATTCCGGGACGAAGAACAGCGGGTCGTAGCCGAAGCCGCCTTCGCCCTGCTGTTCCGGCAGGATTTCGCCGGGCCATTCACCCTCGGCGATGATCGGCTGCGGGTCGTGGGCGGCACGCACCAGAACCAGCACACAATAGAAATGGGCCTTGCGGTTGGTGTGTTCCTTGAGGTGCGTGAGCAATTTTTCGTTGTTGCGGGCATCCGACTTCGGGTCACCGGCATAGCGGGCAGACAGCACGCCGGGGGCGCCGTGCAGGGCTTCGACGCACAGGCCGGAATCGTCGGCCAGCGCCGGCAGGCCGCTGTGGGCGGCAGCGTGGCGGGCCTTGGCCAGGGCGTTCTCGACGAAAGTGCAGTGCGGCTCCTCGGCTTCCGGAATGCCCAGTTGGCCCTGCGGGATGACCTCGAAGCCGAGCGGCGCCAGCAGCGCGTTCAGCTCCTTCATCTTCTTGGCGTTGTTCGAGGCGAGGACGAGCTTTTTCATGAGGCGAGGGCGCTTTCCTGGGCGGCGACCAGCTGGCGGATGCCCATGGTGGCAAGGTCCATCAGCACGTTCATCTG
>JAEUOE010000135.1 GCA_016790885.1 Dechloromonas sp.
CCCTTGACCGAGAACTTCCCCGGGCAGGCGAAGGTGATATTGCCGCCTTCGAGGGTGACGGAGGACTGGCCGGCCTGGAGCACGATCTTCTCCTTGGCCAGGATGTGGATTTCGTCGTTGGAACTGGTGATGGTGATCGACTGATCAGCCAGGATTTCCATCTGGTCGGTATTGGCCTGAATCGTCTGTGTTCCCGCCTGGGCGATGCTCTTGATACCGCCTGAATGGCTGAACCAGCTGGCACCGTTACCGGCGGCGGTGGAGACGGTATGCGCACTGGCGATATGCAGATCCTGCTGCACCGTGGCATGCAGGTTGGCACCGGCGAAGAGGAGTGTGCTGGCCGGGCTGGCGAGACCGATGTCGCCCGGTGCTTCGCTCAAGATGAAGGGTTGCGCGAAGCGTTCGGTCGGCTCGCCCAATTCTCGGCGACCGGCCTGAGCTTTCTTTGCTTCCTGACCACCGACGCTGCCGGTGAATTTGCCTTCCTGCTGCGGATCGATCGCCTTGACGAAACGCTCCTGGGCCGCATTGGCCTTCAGTGGTAGAGCCTGTTGCTGGCTCGCCGCATCGGACAAGGCTTTGGCGGTTTCCTGGGCGGCTTTCAGCTGGGCCACGGTCTCCGCCACGTCCATTTGGGTGCCTTGCGCACTCGGGCGAGCCGTCGCTGAAATCAGGATACCTTCCCCAGCCCGTACGGCCAGCCAGCCATCGGTTCTCAGCTCAAAGCCGCTGCCGCGCCAGGCACCCCGGCTGGCGCTTTCCGGGGCCTGATGCACCAGATGCCCCAAACCGAGCTGACCGGCATTCTCGCTGGTCGCCAGACGGGTGCGTAACTGCCCCGGGGCGTCGTCGACGACCCATTGGTTATGGCCAGCCTCGTGGTTGTGACTCATCCAGCCGGAGAGAACGCCGGGGTGGTTGGCACTGGCTTCATGGCCGGCCGAGAAGGGAGGGAGGTCCGCCCCGTTATAGCTCTGGCCGACGATGACCGGGCGGTCGATATCGCTGTCGATGAAATCGACCAGGACTTCGTTGCCGATGCGCGGCAGGAAGTGACTGCCCCAGTTCGGCCCGGCCAGCCATTCGGCCACCCGGACCCAGGTGCCGGATTGATTCCCCCAAGAGGACTTCCTGCGGGGCGCGTTGCCCGGGGCGTTGCCGGATTTGCCGGCGGTCCGACCCGAGGGGCCGGTTTCTGATTGCCCGCCGGCATTGGGGGCTTCGCCCCGTTGCCAGGGAAACTGGATCTTGATCCGGTGATCGCGCTCGGTGGTGATGACTTGATCGGGGAGGCCGACGACCAGGGCGGTTTGCGGCCGGGCGGCCGGTTTGGCCAGCAGGGCGGAGACGACCGGGGTTGAGGCTGGCTGGGCGTGCAGGGTATTGCGATAGCTGCCGGCTTCGACCTCGGTGTTGCCGAGTAGCTCGGCCGCCTGGGTGCCGAGGTTGTTGGCGCCATGATGATCGACGGAGAGCACCTTGAAGCGGGCGTCGTCGCCGAGATGGGCGTCGTGCTGGGTCAGGGTGATGACGGTGCCCTCGGCCAACTGGCGGACAGTGCTCTCACCGGTAAAGCGCCGATAGCGGGCTTCGACGGCAGCGAGGGCCAGATCGGTGCGTAATTGGGCGGCAGCGCCATCTTCAAAGCGGTAGGGGCGGGAGGCGTCGTGGATTTCCAGGCGGGGCAAGCTGCCGTTGTCCAGTCCGCTATTGGCCTGGGCGCCGGTGGCGACCAGGGTCTTGTAGTCCCAACCGGCGAGTGAGACGGCGTTGGGCAGGGCGGTGCGGGTTTCGTGCCACTGTTGCAGGGTGTCGGATGCTTCGGTGGCGTTGTTGCGGTGGAAGCGGATGGTCGGTTGGGCGCCGTCGGGCAATTCGGTGTCACGGTCGAAGAGGATCAGTTGGTGACGGGCATGGGGGGTGTCATCCCCGGCGGCTGCTGATTGATCGTGTTCGAAACGGAAGGAGAGGCCTTCTTCGGAAAGCAGGCGGCGGATGAACTCGAAGTCTGTTTCCCGGTACTGGGTAGCAACGCTGTAGGTGCGTAGCGGTTGGGTGATTCGGTTCGACCATTGGGCTTCGGGGTAGTCCGTCAGTATCTGGCCGATGATGTCGATGACGGTTTTGTCCTGAAAGAGGTAGCAGTCCCGACGCTGGGCAAGGAAAGCAAGGAAGGGTTCCATGATCAGGCGGTAGCGGGCCAGGCCACCGTCGGCACCGAGTTGCATGGCTTGCATGACGTAACCGTGCCATGAGCGTTTGCTGCCGTCGGCCTGGCGTAGCCGCAGGGTGATTTCTTCGCCAACCAGCCATCTCAGGTCGATATGGGCGTTGGTCGATACACAGTCGATTTCGAAACGGTAGGGTTCGGATACCGCTTCATACCCACTGAACCGCTCGACCAGCAAGACCATATCCGGAAGTGCCGTCTTTAGTTCCAGCAGGCGGGCATGCTGATTGAAAAGCGTGTCAAGCAGGGATTCAAGCATGGCAGGCCGATCAGGGTAGGGTGATGGTCAGTGTTGGGGCGCGCGGTGCCAGTTGAACGATGTTCCTGAACGGCGCCAGGGTTTGCTGCACCGTGCTGCCGGCATGCCAGTCCAGTCCGATATAAGCGAGTAGTCCAAAGAGAGCGAGAACAGCGACAAGAACCCAGAGAGGAATATCGCGCTTGATGGCATTGGCGATACTGTCCGGTGCCGCCCAGTGGGGGGCAAAGGCAGCGCCCTTGCCCTTGATGTGGGCGATTTGCTCACCCAATTGCTGGGTCAGGTATTTGAGCTTCTCCGGCCCTTCGAGCAGATAGCGCCCCTTGAATCCCATCAACAGGCACATGTGGAAAACTTCCAGTGCGTTGATCCGGTTGGCCCCGGCATTGCGTGCCGCTTCGAGTTTGTCAAAGAAGTGCTCGCCGGCAAGTTGATCGCCAAACAGTACCAGTTGTAGCGGACGGCGCTCCCAGCTATCGCGGATGTTCATTTGCGATGACAGCACTGCCTCATCGATGGCGGCACAGAAGGCATATTTGGCATCGTAAATATCCTCGGCAGCGAAATTGTTTTTCTTGGCGGAGCGCTCAAACTGATCGAGAAATTTCTGGATGTTTCCCGAAAACTCGTCCGGATCCCTCGGGACACTACGCTGACTGAGCAGAATGAGCATGTAGAAGCCGTCGTAGAGCAGATCGACGAGGCTCCGGGCCGGACGGTCGGCGTTCGATTCCTCCGGGCGGTTGTTCGGAGCGATGGAGAACAGGCTGGGGGCAGTGGTCATGGCGTGACGGCAATCAATTCAATGGCGAGATCCCGGTAACTTTCCGGGGCGTAGATCATGATGGATTGGGCCTTGAGCATGCGCTCGTAAAGCGGGCCGTGTGCGTCAAGCGCGAAATAGCAGGCCCCCGGCCGTACCGGAATGGCAGCAGGCACTTGTTGGGCGTGTGTCAGGCGAACGCCGGACATGGCTGACAACACCAGTTTTTCTACATCGTCCGGCGCACCTAGCTTGATACGCAGGGGAATCGACTCGATGATCTCGGACTGTGGATGGGCTGCGGTGACCGACAGGTAGAAGGCGGTTTCGCTGTCGATCTTGTCGGAATCCAGATGGCCGGCGTAAAAAGCCGGCTTGGGCTGGGTCAGGGTGATGGCGAAATAGCGGGTTGAGATGACGGTATCGAGCAAATCACGGAGTATCTGATCGATACGAAAGAAGCAGGGGCCGGGCTGCACATGGTCATAGGAGGGCAGATCATTCAGCGAGTAGCCCTTGGAGAAAGTCATCAGCCCGCCGGCCAGTCGCAGCAACTCCTGAAACAGGCGTTCCGGCGAGGTGTCCGGATTGCGGAAGAGGTGGGTCAGCGTGGCGCAGGCGCTGCTGGCTGTGTGCAATAGCCAGAAGGAAGCGATATCGCCCGACCGGAACTCGATCACGTTCTTTGACGGTTCGCGGTGAAATCCATAGAGCGCCTCGACCTTGGCCAGCAAGGCATCGATTTGCCGACGCAGCATCAAGAAGAGACCGGGCGCGCTACGCAGACTGATCGAGGGCGGCATGAACCCAGGATCAATTTCGAAGCCATTGCTGGCGGTACGACGGATACGGGCAATGGGCAGGGTGAGAAAAGGATCACGGTTATCGTGTTCCGACTTGATGTGGGCAATCTGGCTGAGTGTGACCAAGTCGGCTTCTGCCGCGTCGGTAAAGAGATCCGCGGCATGTCGCTGAACGATCAGATAACGGGCCTGTGACAATTCAGCAGGGTTCTCCGTGCTGTTCCTGCCATGTGGATTCAGGTAGTGAACGGACAGATAGAAGTCAGTAGTTCCACCATCGCTGACCGTTGCCTCCAGAGACTGTGGCGCAGGAAGTTGGTCCACTTCCGGGGCGATAAAGAAATCGCCGTTGGGAAAAATTGCCGAAATACGGTTGAAGCGGAGTACGCCGTTCTTCAGGGATTCGATATCCAGATCGAGGTCGCGCACCCCCCAGGCAAATGGGTTGGCCGCCAGTAACACACGCCTGGACTGTGCCTCGGTGTAGGAATCCTGGTGCTGGAAATGCTGGGGGCGCAGAAAGAGTCCTTCACCCCAAAGTATTTTTGCGTTGTTCATTGTGAATGCTTGGTTAGGAATTGCATTGCACCCCGACCAGCGAACGCATGCTGTCGGGGCTAATGTCGGCGACCAGCACTCCCTTGCTCGCATTGAAGGCGCAGGCGTGAGCACCGATGGTTATACCGTTGTCAAAAGAAAGCTTGTTGTCGAACGCCAGCTTCCATCGGCCCTGGTAGGGGACGCGAAACATCCCGGCAATACCGATCGCCGTCGCATCGCCCGGCACCTTGATTGTGATGTCATAGGATTTTCCTGGCAGCAGAACGACTTCACGGACCGATACCAATTCCTCCCCCAAAGCCTCCTTTTCGGCTTCGCTGGAGATAATTTGCGGATAGGTCAGTGCCTTGAATTTTTCGTTCGCTCGCAGGACGTAGAGCTTGGTAACGAGAGACAAGGGTTTGCCGGCAACCGATAGATTCAGTTGGTCACCCGCGTAAATCCTGATGCTCATGTCGCGATTGATTTTGCTCGGATCGCCTTCTTTCCTTGTTACGCCGCTTGCTTCGAGCACCATGCCGACTGCCGAGCCGGCAAGTTGCAAGGCAGAAACCTGGGCGCATCCGGTCACTGTCAGTGACAAGCAAATGGCCAATAGCGTGTTGCACGTCATCCGCATTACGAAAGGCTTATCCGTTGTCATGAAATAGGTTGAATAGTGGCGCAAGGCCTTCAGGGACCGGAAAATCAAACAAAATATGCATATGGGTTGATAATTCCAAAGGCATTACTGTACTATTTCGCTTTAATCTAAGCAAACCCAATGGCATATATACGCCATTTGGCATAGTTAGGAGAAGATATGTACCCCCTGAAACATCTTTCGCTGACAATCATTTTGGGATGGGCATTGGCGATTTCCGGTTGTGCAACCAAGAATGCCCCAATGAGCCAGGAAGAGTTCTCTACGGCCCTGGCTCAGTCGAGTGCCAACGCCGATGTATTGCTCGAAAAAGGTCAGCGTGAGGATGCAGTGAAGGTTCTTGAAGATTTGGCCAAGAAAAACCCCGGGCGCAAGGATCCCTGGGTGCGCATGGCAAAGATCCATTTTGATGGTGAAAACTACGCCCAAGCCATTGTTGCCGCTGAGGAAGCACTGCAACGCGACAATACCGACCGGACCGCCAAGAGCATCCGTGCCGTCGGGGGGCTGCGTGTTGCAGCCCAGTCGCTCACCGATCTGCGGGGCGATGTCGAACTCAAGGGTGATGCCCGCTCTGATGCAGTCGGTTTGGCCAAGGTTATGCGCGATACCCTGGGCGAGGAGGTGCTGGTCCCACCAGAAGAGCCCAAAAAGAAAAAAGCCGCGCCTGTTCGTATCCGGCCAGCTCAGCCCAAACCGCAAGTAGTTGCACCTGCCGCAGCAACGACCTCGGGGGGGAATCCATTCGGCGCGCTACGGTAGCCATAGATCAACTCAATTTGCATTAAATTTTAAATTGATCGTGCATTATTCGTTTAGTTTTGGTAGCGGAGGTTTCTTGTGGCAAAAAAAGAAAGCGTTCAAAAGCGGTTGCAGAAGGTTAGGCCACCGCGTGTTCAATTGACATACGACGTCGAGATTGGTGATGCAATCGAGGTCAAGGAATTGCCATTTGTGGTTGGTGTACTCGGTGATTTCGCTGCTCAATCCGGGCAGGAACAAGGCAAGGTCCGTGACCGCAAGTTCGTCAACATCGATATGGACAACTTCGATGACGTGATGGAAGGCATGGCCCCCCGCGCAGCCTATCGTGTCAAGAATCGTCTGACGCCGGAGGGTGGCGAACTGGGGGTCGATATCGAGTTCAGGAAATTTGAAGATTTCCGCCCCGAATCGGTCGTTCAGCAAGTTGAACCGCTACGCAAGCTGCAGGAGGCCCGTTCCAAACTGGCCGATTTGCGCAACAAGTTGGCAGGCAACGAGAAGCTGGAAGACTTGCTCAACGATGTTCTGAGCAGCACTGAGCAGTTGCACAGCCTGGGTGGCAAAAAAAGCGAAGGAGAACTGCAATGAGCCTTCAAACCGCTGCAGTTGGCCGCACGGCAGCCATTCAGGAATCCGGCCTGCTCGATCAGATCATTGCTGAAAGCCGGGTTGCTCAGTCCGACCATGAAAAGAACCGGGCGCGCGACATTATCAGTGAACTGGTTAACCAGGTTCTCGAGGGCGAGGTTGTCGTTTCCGAGAACCTGGCAGCCTCGCTGGATGCCCGGGTGGCTGAACTGGACCGCCTGATTTCCGAGCAGTTGAGCGAAGTGATGCATGCACCGGAATTCCAGGCCCTGGAGGGCGCATGGACCGGCTTGCATTACCTGTGCAAGCAGACATCCACCGGAACCCAGCAAAAAATCAAACTGTTCAATGCTTCGAAACGCGATCTGGTCAAGGATTTCAAGACAGCCATCGACTTTGACCAGAGCGCCTTGTTCAAGAAGGTCTATGAGGAGGAGTTCGGTACCTTCGGCGGTGCACCGTTCGGCACCTTGATCGGACAGTACGAGATTTCCCGGCAGCCGGAAGACATGTACTTCATCGATCAGATGTCACACATCGCCGCAGCGGCCCACGCGCCGTTCATTGCCTCGGCCTCCCCACAACTCTTTGGCCTGGATTCCTACACCGAACTTGGCAAGCCGCGCGATCTGGCGAAGGTGTTTGATACCGTCGAATACGCCAAGTGGAAATCATTCCGGGAGTCCGAGGATTCGCGTTACGTCGGCCTGGCCTTGCCACGCTTCCTCGGTCGTTTACCCTACAACCCGATCGATGGTGAAGTGACTGAAGGTTTCAACTTCGTCGAGGAAGTCGACGGGACGAACCACGATAAATATCTCTGGTGCAACGCTGCCTTTGCCTTCGCTGCACGCCTGACCAGTGCTTTCGAAAACCACGGCTGGTGCGCTGCCATTCGCGGCGTTGAAGGCGGCGGCCTGGTCGAAGACCTGCCGACCCATACCTTCCGCACCGATGATGGCGAAGTGGCGCTCAAGTGTCCGACGGAAGTTGCCATCACCGACCGTCGCGAAAAAGAGCTGAGCGATCTCGGCTTCATTCCGTTGGTGCATTGCAAGAACACTGACTATGCAGCCTTCTTCGGCGCTCAGTCTGCCCAGAAAGCTAGGAAGTACGACACCGACTCGGCCAATGCCAATGCCTCGTTGTCGGCCCAGTTGCAGTACATGTTCGCGGTTTCGCGTATTGCCCACTACATGAAGGCGATGATGCGCGACAAGATCGGCAGTTTTGCCTCGGCCTCCAATGTCCAGAGCCACCTACAGCGCTGGATCGACCAATACGTGACCGCCGACGATTCGGCATCGCAGGAAACCAAAGCCCAATTTCCGCTGCGCGAGGCCTCGATCGAGGTTAGCGAAGTGCCTGGTCGGCCGGGTGTCTATCGCGCAGTTTCGTTCATCCGCCCGCATTTCCAGTTGGATGAGCTTTCCGTGTCGCTGCGCCTCGTTGCCGAACTGCCGCAATCCAGCAAAGGCTAATCGTTTCCCATAACCGTTCAGGAGAACAAATCAGATGAAGGATATCTACGTCGAGTTCAAGGGCAGCGACATCAAGGGAGATTCCCGCGATGCCAAGCACAAGGATACCGTCGAGGTGTATAGCTGGGCACACACCATGCGCCAGCCCAAGTCGGCGACCGCTTCTGCGGCCGGCGGTCACACTGCCGAACGCGTCGAGCACGGTGAAATGATCTTCACCAAGGACATCGACGGTTCCAGCCCGAAGCTGTACCAGGCTTGCTCGTCGGGCCTGGTGGTCAGCGATGTGATCATCTATTTCTACCGCGCCTTCGGCGGTCAGAACAACACCGGGAATCCATCCGCCACCCAGAACCGCCATCAGTACCTGAAGATCGAACTGAAGAACGTCATCGTTGCCTCGGTTTCTCCGGCTGTCGATGAAGAGGGTATTCCGAGGGAGAGCTTCTCCCTGAAATATTCGGCCGTGAAGTGGACTTACGACGAATTGAACATCGACGGCACGAAGACCGGCAAGGTCAATATCCAGGGTGCCTGGAACCTGGCCAAGAACACGCCGAATCTCACCTGAACGACTGAGTCATGGAGTATGCGGCGGAACCTGGTTTCCGCCGTTTTTTATGCACAAAGGTTTCGAACCCTCGTTTTTCGACAAGCTATTCGACGACCAGCCCATGGGTGCGGCGCGGCGTCGCCTGTCGCTCGAACAATTGAAGGATTCCGTAGCACGCGACCTCGAAGCGCTGCTCAACACCCGCGTCTTGATCGATGCAGCAGTTGCGGAATCGTTTCCAATGACAACGCGCTCTGTTGTCGGTTTCGGCCTCTCCGATTTTGCCGGCCTCAGCCTGGCCAATGTGCATCATCGGCGCAACATTTGCGCATCGATTGAATCGGCCATTGCCGCCCACGAACCCCGTCTGCGCCAAGTTCGCGTGGAACTGGAACTGCATCGCAAGACAGTGAATGCCCTGTATTTCTCGATCAATGCCGTACTGGTCGTTCGCCCGGCACAGGAACCAGTCAGTTTTGACGCCTTGCTGACCCCGACCAGCCTCCAATACTCGGTCAGTCGGCAACGCCGGCCAGGTACCTGATGGAAGACTTGCTCCCATATTACGAACGCGAACTGGCTTTCCTGCGCCA
>JAEUOE010000137.1 GCA_016790885.1 Dechloromonas sp.
GGTGAAGGAAGACAAGGCACCGGTCTGGCACGAGGACGTGCGCTTCTACCGCATCGAAACACCGGCCGGCGAGCTGATCGGCCAGTTCTACATGGACCTCTACGCCCGCGAAACCAAGCGCGGCGGCGCCTGGATGGACGAGGCCCGCTCCCGCAAGCACACGGCCGGCGGCATCCAGAAGCCCATCGCCTACCTGAACTGCAACTTCGCCCGCCCGGTCGGCGGCAAGCCGGCCACCTTCACGCACGACGAAGTCATCACCCTGTTCCATGAAACCGGCCACGGCCTGCACCACCTGCTGACGCGCGGCACCGAGCTGGGCGTCTCGGGCATCCACGGCGTCGAGTGGGATGCCGTCGAATTGCCCTCGCAGTTCATGGAAAACTACTGCTGGGAATGGGACGTGCTGCAAGGCATGACCGCCCACGTGGACACCGGCGAGCCGCTGCCGCGCACCCTGTACGACAAGATGCTGGCCGCCAAGAACTTCCAGAGCGGCATGATGACCGTCCGCCAGCTCGAATTCTCGATCTTCGACATGCGCCTGCATTGCGAATTCGACCCTGCCGGCAAGCAGACGATCATGGACCTCATCGACGCAGTGCGCCGCGAAGTCGCCGTCCTGATCCCGCCCGCCTGGCACCGTTTCCCGAACAGCTTTTCGCACATCTTCGGCGGCGGCTACGCAGCCGGCTACTACAGCTACAAATGGGCGGAAGTGCTGTCGGCGGACTGCTACGCCGCCTTTGAGGAAGCCGGAAATCCGTTCGATCCGGTGGTCGGCAAACGCTTCCTGGACGAAATCCTGTCACGGGGCGGCGAGCGCCCGGCGCTCGACAATTTCCGGGCCTTCCGCGGCCGCGAGCCCAGCCCCGACGCACTGCTTCGACACAGCGGTATGATTGCGGCGTGAGATCGCCGAGGGAGGAAAACAAGATGCGTCGTCTGTTCATGCTCTGCCTCGCCCTGAGCTGCCTGCAGGCCCAGGCCGAAACCTACCGGTGGACCGATTCCGCCGGGCGAACCGTGATTTCCGACACCCCGCCGCCGGGCCAGACCAAGTCCGTGGTCAAGACCGGCGAGGCGGCCGAGGCCGGCGAAGCCCTGCCGTTCGCCACCCGCAAGGCGATGGCGTCCTTCCCCGTCACGTTGTACACCTCGGCCGACTGCGTCGCCGACTGCAAGCAGGCGCGAGACGTCCTGAACGGACGCGGCGTGCCCTTCACCGAAAAAATGGTGCAGAAGCAGGAGGACATCGACGAACTGAAGCAACTGGTCGGCGATGCCGCCGTGCCGTCGCTGAAGGTCGGCAAGCAATCCTTCCGCGGCTTCGACGGCGCCGCCTACAACAACCTGCTCGACCTCGCCGGCTACCCCAAGACGGCGCCCTACGGCAGCAAACCGGCAGGCGGGCTGAGCCAGTGAAAATCGCCAGCTGGAATGTCAATTCGCTGAAGGTCCGGTTGCCCCACCTGCTCGACTGGCTGGCCGCCGCCAGGCCTGACGTGCTGTGCCTGCAGGAACTGAAGCTGGAAGACCACAATTTCCCCCGGGCGGAGATCGAGGCAGCCGGCTACCACGTTGCCTTCTCCGGACAGAAGACCTACAACGGCGTGGCCCTGCTGGCCCAGCAACCGATCCACGATGTCGTCTGCGGCAACCCGCATTTTCCCGACGAGCAGAAGCGCCTGATCAGCGGTACGGTCGACGGCACGCGCATCATCTGCGCCTACATGCCGAACGGCCAGGAAGTCGGTTGCGACAAGTACGACTACAAGCTGCGCTGGCTCGACGCCCTGGCCATCTGGCTCGGGGAGGAACTGGCGAAATATCCGCAACTCGCGCTGTGCGGCGACTACAACATCGCCCCGGACGACCGCGATGTGCACGACCCGCAGCGCTGGGCCGGCAAGATCCTCTGTTCCGAGCCGGAACGCGCTGCCTTCCAGCGCCTGCTTGGCCTTGGCCTGACCGACAGCTTCCGCCTGTTCGAACAGCCGGAAAAGACCTTCTCGTGGTGGGATTACCGCATGCTCGGCTTCCAGAAGAACCTCGGCCTGCGCATCGACCACGTGCTGCTCTCCAGGCCACTGGCCGAGCTGTGCTCGGCGGCTGGCGTCGACCGGGCGCCGCGCAAGCTGGAACGGCCCTCCGACCATGCCCCGGTGTGGGCCGAGATCGGTCAACCGGCATGAACGCCGCCCTCACGCCCGAGCGGCTGGTCACCCTCTACCCGGCCCTTGCCGGCCTGCCGGCCGAGCGTATCGCCCGCCTGCTGCGGCCGGAAGCCATCATGCACCTGCCGGCAGGCACCCAGGTCTTTGCCGAAAACCAGCCCTGCCAGGGTTTCCCGCTGCTCGTCGAAGGCAGCATCAAGGTCATCAAGCTGGCCGCCAGCGGCCGGGAGCTGATGCTCTACCGCGTCAGCCCGGGCGGTTCGTGCATCATCAGTTCCAGTTGCCTGCTCGGCCATACCGACTACAACGCGCGCGGCATCGCCGAAACGCCGCTCACCCTGCTCGCCCTGCCGATAGCCGAGTTTTCGGCCTTGATGGTCGAGCATGCGCCTTTCCGCGATTTTGTCTTCCACCTGTTTGCCGACCGCATCGGCGAATTGATGCAACTGGTCGAGGAAGTCGCCTTCGCCCGCCTCGACCAGCGGCTGGCCAAGCTGATCCTGGCCCGCAACGAAGCCACCCTCAACGTCACCCACCAGCAACTGGCCGACGAACTGGGCAGCGTGCGCGAAATCGTCAGCCGCCTGCTCAAGGGATTTGCCTCGCAAGGCCTGGTCAGCCTCGGCCGCGAGCAGGTTGCCGTGGTCGATCGCGAAGGGCTGCAGAAACTGGCGACTGTGTGACCCAGGTTACATACGCAGCAAGTGACCGACCGTATAGTGGCCACTGTCCACAACACTTAACGGAGAACACATCATGGCTGCAAATGTTGGCGGTATCGACAAAATCCTGCGTATCGTTGCCGGCGCCGGCCTGGTCGGCTGGGCGGCGATGGGTGGTCCGGTCTGGGCCTGGATCGGCGTCGTCCCCCTGGCCACCGGCGTCATGGGCTGGTGCCCGGCCTACACGCTGTTCGGCATGAATACCTGCCCGATGAAGAAGTAATCACCAGGCACACATAAAAAAACCCGCTGCGGCGGGTTTTTCGTTTTCAGCTCAGGTAATTGGCGATCCGGACGTAATCCTCGACCGGAATATCCTCGGCCCGCCGTGTCGGGTCGATGCCGAGCGCCGCAAAGCCGGTGTCGTCGAGCGTTCCCTTGAGGGTGTTGCGCAGCATCTTGCGGCGTTGCGAAAAGGCCTGCAGAACGACCTTGCCCAGCTTGTCCAGACTCTTGGCCCGCAGGTCCGACAGCGGTTTCGGAATCAGGCGGACGACGGCTGAATCGACCTTGGGCGCCGGATCGAAGCTCTCCGGCGGCACGTCGATCAGCCATTCCATCCAGAAACGGTACTGCAGCATGACCGACAGGCGCCCGAAATCGACGTCGCCCGGCTCGGCTACCATGCGCTCGACGACCTCCTTCTGCAACATGAAGTGCATGTCGTAGACGGTCTCCGCGTAGTCGGCGAGATGGAAGAGCAGCGGCGTCGAGATGTTGTAGGGCAGGTTGCCGACCAGGCGTAGCCGCTGGCCGATGATTGCGAAATCGAAGGCCAGGGCGTCGCCCTCGTGGATGGTCATGCGCTCAGGGCTGTGCTGTTTCTTCAGGCGGGCGATCAGGTCGCGGTCGATTTCGACGACGTGCAGGTGATCGACCCGCTGCAGCAAGGGCTCGGTAATGGCGCCAAGGCCGGGGCCGATTTCGACAACGGCATCGCTGCGCTGTGGATTGATCGCCGACACGATGGCGGAAATGATGCCGCTATCGACCAGGAAGTTCTGGCCGAAGCGTTTTCTGGCGACGTGGCCTTTCATGCTGATTTCCTTTGCGCCATGCGCGCTGCTTCATTCACCGCCTCGAACAGGCTGCCCGGATCGGCCTTGCCGGTACCGGCCAGTTCCAGCGCCGTGCCGTGATCGACCGAGGTGCGGATGATGGGCAGGCCCAGGGTGACGTTGATGCCGTGGCCGAAGGTGGCGTACTTGAGGGCGGTCAGCCCCTGGTCATGGTACATGGCGAGCACCGCATCGCCCCCGGCCAGCACGGGCGGGGTGAACATCGTATCGGCCGGATGCGGGCCGCTCAGTTGCATGCCCTCGCCCCGCAACTTGTCGAGCACCGGGGTGATGACCTCGATTTCTTCCATGCCCAGATAGCCGCCCTCGCCAGCATGCGGATTGAGCCCGGCGACCAGGATGCGCGGTGCGGCAATGCCGTATTTGCTGCGCAGGTCGGCGTGCAGGATGCGCAGGGTGTGTTCCAGCACCGTCGACGTAATGGCCGCCGGCACGTCCTTGAGCGGCAGGTGGGTCGTGGTCAGCGCGACGCGCAGCGGGCCGCGTTCGGTATCGCCGGCCAGCATCATGACGACGAGCGGGGTGCCGGTTTTCTCGGCCAGGTATTCGGTATGCCCGGTGAAATGCACGCCGGCCTGGTTGATGACGCCCTTGTGCACCGG
>JAEUOE010000168.1 GCA_016790885.1 Dechloromonas sp.
TTCCTCGACGGCATCGAGCCGGTGCGCCACGAGATCGGCCAGGCCGAACCCTACGCCACGGCAGACGGCCTGCGCGCCGACCTCAAGGTACTGGCCAACTCGCTCAAGCTGAACGGCAGCGCCCTGCTCGCCGGTGGCCGCCTGCGCCGCCTGCTGCGCGCCGTGCAGGTCTTCGGTTTCCATCTGGCGCCCATCGACCTGCGCCAGAATTCCGACGTGCATGCCCGCAGCGTGGCCGAACTGCTGGCCAGGGCCGGCCGCTGCCCGGACTACGAGGCGCTCTCAGAAGAGCGACGCATTCAGCTGCTGACCGAGGAAATCGCCACCCCGCGCCCGCTCTACTCGCCTTATCTCGACTACAGCGAGGAAACGCGCGGCGAGCTCGACATCTTCTTCAGTGCCCGCGACCTGCGCCAGAAATACGGCGCCGCCGCCCTGCCCAACTGCATCATCTCGAAGACCGACGGCGTCTCCGACCTGCTCGAACTGGCCCTGCTGCTCAAGGAATCCGGCCTGCTGCTGCCGGGTGAAACCCCGCGCCTCGACGTCAACATCATCCCGCTGTTCGAAACCATCGAGGACCTGCAGAAAAGCGCCGTCACCATGGACGGCATCTTCCGGCTGCCGGCTTATCGCGCACTGATCGCCGGCCGTGGCGACGAGCACGAGGTCATGCTCGGCTACTCCGATTCCAACAAGGACGGCGGCTTCCTGACTTCCGGCTGGGAGCTCTACAAGGCCGAGATCGAACTGGCCCGCGTCTTCCAGCAGCACGGCGTCCGCCTGCGCCTGTTCCATGGCCGCGGCGGCTCGGTCGGCCGCGGCGGCGGTCCGTCCTACCACGCCATCCTGGCCCAGCCGGCCGGCGCCGTCTCCGGCCAGATCCGCCTGACGGAACAAGGCGAAGTGATTTCCACCAAGTACGGCAACCCGGATACCGGCCGCCGCAACCTGGAAGTGCTGCTCGCCGCCACGCTGGAAGCCAGCCTGACCGACCACGAGAACCAGATCGAGCCGGCCCAGCCCTTCCACGCCGTGATGGACGAGCTCTCGGCCCGCGCCTTCAACGCCTATCGCGGCCTGGTCTATGAAACCCCGGGCTTCACCACCTATTTCCGCCAATCGACGGTGGTGTCCGAAATCGCCTCGCTCAACATCGGCAGCCGCCCCGCCTCGCGCAAGGCATCCGACCGCATCGAAGACCTGCGCGCCATCCCCTGGGTCTTCAGCTGGGCGCAATGCCGCCTAATGCTGCCCGGCTGGTACGGTTTCGGCTCGGCCGTGGAAGGCTATCTGGCGAACCAGCCGGACGGCCTTGGCACGCTGCGCCGCATGCTGAAGTCCTGGCCCTTTTTCCGCACCCTACTCTCCAACATGGACATGGTGCTGGCCAAAACCGACCTCGCCATCGCCTCGCGCTACGCCGAACTGGTCGCCGACGCCGAGTTGCGCGAACGCATCTTCAGCCGCATCAGGGCCGAATGGGAACTGACCCGCAAGCACCTGCTGGCGATCGAGGAACAGGACGAACTACTCGCCGACAACCCGATGCTGAGTAACTCGCTCAAGCTGCGCGCGCCGTACATGGACCCGCTGAACCACCTGCAGGTCGAACTGCTCAAGCGCTACCGGGCTGGCGAAACCGACGAGCGGATCGCCCGCGGCATCCACCTGTCGATCAACGGCATCGCTTCCGGCTTGCGCAACAGCGGTTAAAATCCGGTCATGCCCAATCCAATCAAACGCACCGTTTTCTTCGTGTCCGATGGCACCGGCCTCACAGTCGAGGCCCTCGGCCACAGTCTGATGACCCAGTTCGAGGATATCGAATTCAAGCAGATTCGCATTCCCTTCCTCGATAACGTCGAAAAAGCCCAGGAGGCCGTCGCCCGCATCAATGCGCAAGGCGAAGCCGACGGCATGCGACCGATCGTGTTCACCACGCTGGTCAACCCCGATTTGGCGGGTATCGTCCATCAGGCCGACGCCTTCTGTCTCTCCTATTTCGACACCTTCCTCGCCCCGCTCGAGGCCGAATTGGGCATCAAGTCCAACCACACGGTCGGCCGTTCCCACGGCTCGGCCGACAGTTCCGACTACAAGAACCGCATCGAGGCCATCAACTACACGCTGGCCCACGATGACGGCATCACCGACCGCGATCTAGCCGAAGCCGATGTCATCCTGGTCGCTGTCTCGCGCTGCGGCAAGACGCCGACCTCGCTCTACCTGGCCATGCAGTTCGGCCTGAAGGCCGCCAACTTCCCGCTGATTCCGGAGGACTTCGATCGTGGCCGCCTGCCTGGCACGCTGGAAAAGCATCGCAGCAAGCTGTTCGGCCTGACCATCCAGCCCGAGCGCCTGCACCAGATTCGCGAGGAACGCAGAGCTGGCAGCAAGTACGCCTCGCTGCCCAACTGCCGCTACGAGATTGCCGAAGCCGAAAAGATGATGCGCCGCGAAGGCATTCGCTGGCTCGATTCGTCGAGCAAGTCGATCGAGGAAATCTCGACCACCATCCTGCAGGAACTCAAGCTGCGCTGACCGACGGTCGCGACTGCACAAACCATAACGGCACCGCTGCCGGGTGCCGTTATCGTTTGAAGTCCACGCAGCTGATCACCCCAATCGGCGGCGCACGGCTTCGAACAGGCAAACCGCTGCTGCGGCACCGACATTCAGCGATTCGACGGCACCGGGCATCGGAATCCTGATCTTCAAGCCCGCCCTGTCGAGCAAGGCCCGCCGCACGCCCTGCCCCTCGGCCCCGAACACCCAGGCCAGCGGCGACTGCCATTCGGCTGCGTAGAGGGACAAGGAATCCTCCAGCGTCGTTACCGCCAGCGTGCCGCGATAGGTAGCGGCAAAGGCTTCAAGGTCGGCCTCCTCATGAATGGCCAGCACGAAATGCGCCCCTTGCCCGGCGCGCAGGACTTTCGGCGACCACGCCGCGGCACAACCTGGCGACAGCAAGGCCTGGCGAACCCCGGCCGCTGCAGCCGTGCGCAGCAGTGTGCCGACGTTGCCGGGATCCTGCACGCCATCGAGCAGGATGGCATCGGCCGCCAGGCCGGGGGGACCATCGGCCGCCGGAATGGGCGCCAGCGCCAGCAAGCCGCTCGGCGTATCGACCAGGCCGAGTTCGCGCATCAGCGCATCAGCCAGCACGACCACCTCGCGGCCGGCCAGGTAGTCGGCTATTTCACCACCGGCGAGGGCCGATTCGGCAACGACCAGGGTGTCGAGCGGGGCAATGATTTTTTCGTAGGACTCGACCAGGTGCACACCATCGAGCAGCGTCTGCCCGGCCTTGCGGCGCTCGCGCCCCGACTCGGCCAGTTTCCTGAGTTGCTTGAAAAAGGCGTTGTCGCGTGACTGGATGAGCTTCATAGCAGCGACAGTTGGGCCGCCACCGGCCCGAAGCTGCGCCGATGCACGGGCGATGCGCCATGCTCTTGCAGCGCCTTGAAATGGGCTGCCGTCGGGTAGCCCATGTGGCGGTCGAAACCGTACTGCGGATATTGCGTGTGCAGTGCCAGCATGCCGGCATCGCGTACCGTCTTGGCGAGAATCGAAGCGGCGGCGATCGACGCGATCTTGCCGTCGCCCTTGACCACGGCCTCGACCGGAATGTCGAGTTGCGGACAACGGTTGCCGTCGACCAGCGCGCTTTCGGCACGCACGGCCAGGCCGGCCACGGCCCGCTGCATGGCCAGCATCGTCGCCTGCAGGATATTGAGGCGATCGATTTCCTCGACCGTGGCCTCGGCCACGCACCAGGCCACGGCTTGCTCGCGAATCAACACCGCCAGCGCATCGCGCTTCTTCTCGCTGAGTTTCTTCGAATCGTTCAGGCCGGCGATCGGCCGGGCCGGGTCGAGGATCACCGCTGCCGCTACGACCGGCCCGGCGAGCGGGCCTCGCCCCGCCTCGTCGATGCCGCAGACGAGGCCGTCGGGAACGATCAGTTCAGGCATTCGATGACCGCCCGTGCGGCCTTTTCGGCGGTGTTCTGGCGCAACTGCAAGTGGATGTCGGTGAATGCCGCCTCGACCGCCTCGGCGTTTTCCTTGTCGCCGTAGAGCTTGACCAAGGCCTCGGCCAGGTTTTCCGGCGTCGCCTCATCCTGCAGGATTTCCGGCACCACGAAACGCCCGGCCAGCACATTGGGCAGCCCGACGTACGGCAGGTAGGCCATGCGCCTCATCAGCCAGTACGAGAACTTGGCGATCTTGTAGGTGATGACCATCGGCCGCTTGAGCAAGGCGGCCTCCAGCGTTGCCGTGCCGCTGGCGACCAGCGATACGTCCGCTGCACCGAGTGCATCCTGGGCATGACCGAAGAGCAGCCGGAACGGCACTTCACCGGCCTGCTGGCGATAGATGGCGGCCTCGAACTGCAGCCGTGTGTCACGCGTGGCCAGCGGAACGACAAAAATTGCCTGGGGCAGGAAACGCTCGCGAATGATCTTGGCCGTTTCGACGAAGGTGTCGGCCATCATCTCCAGTTCACCACGACGACTGCCCGGCAACATGGCGAAGATCGGGTAGTTTCTGGGTAGCGACAGCTTTTCGCGCACGGCCACCTTGTTGGTTTCCAGCGGGATGATGTCGGCCAGCGGGTGACCGACGTAACTGACCGGAATGCGCTCCTTCTCGTAGAGCGGCGGCTCCATCGGGAACAGGGCGAGAACGCGATTGACGGCGCGGGCGATTTTCTTGATGCGCCCACCACGCCAGGCCCAGATCGATGGGCTGACATAGTGGATGGTGCGGATGCCGGCGGCCTTGAGGTCGGTTTCCAGGCCAAGGTTGAAATCCGGCGCGTCGACCCCGATGAAGATGTCCGGCCGCAATTCAAGCAGGCGCTTCTTCAATTGACGGCGTATGCCGGCAATTTCCCGGTAATGCTTCAGCGCATCCCAGTAGCCCATGACCGAGAGTTTTTCCATCGGCCACCAGGCATCGAGACCTTGCGCCTGCATCTTCGGCCCGCCAATGCCGTAGAAAACGGCATCCGGCAGGCGTTCCTTCAGGGCCGCGATCAAATGACTGGCCAGGAGATCCCCGGAGGCTTCTCCTGCCACGATGGCAATACGAACGGCGTTGCCCATGTCAGCGGATGATGCCGCGCTTCGAGACCTCGAGGAAATCGACGAAACGCTGAACGTCAGGCTGGGTCTTGGCATCCTCGACCAGTTTGGCCTTGGCTTCTTCCAGCAGCAGCCCGGATTTGTAGAGCGTGCGGTAGGCACGCTTCAGGGAGGTGATCGAATCAGCTGTAAAACCGCGCCGTTTCAGACCCTCGACGTTGATGCCATAGGGCTGCGCCGTATTGCCGGCCGCCATCAGGTAGGGCGGCACATCCTGCAAAATGACCGTGCTCACCGCCGTCATCACATGCGCCCCGATCCGGCAGAACTGATGCACCCCGGTAAAGCCGCCCAGAATGGCCCAGTCATCGACCACCACATGCCCGGCCAGCGAGGCATTGTTGGCGAAAGTGACCTTGTTGCCGACCTGGCAGTCGTGCGCAATATGCACGTAGGCCATGATCCAGTTATCGTCGCCGATGGAGGTCACGCCACGATCCTGCACCGTCCCCAGATTGAAGGTACAGAACTCGCGGATCGTATTGCGATCGCCTATCTCCAGTCGGGTCGGCTCACCGGCGTATTTCTTGTCCTGCGGCACTTCGCCCAGCGAACAGAACTGGAAAATACGGTTATCGCGGCCGATACGGGTATGGCCGCGGATCACGCAATGCGGACCGATGACCGTGTTGTCCCCGATCTCGACATGCGGGCCGATGATCGAATAGGGTCCGATCTCGACATTGGCACCGATTTTGGCACCCGGATCGACAAGGGCGGTCGTGTGAATCATGTTACAGATCCCGCTTGGCGCACATCAGGCGAGCCTCGGCCGCCAGTTGACCGTCGACGCGCGCCTCGCCCTTGAATTTCCAGACGCCGCGCATCTGGCGCTCGATTTCGACGTGCAGGTGCAGTTGGTCACCCGGCATGACCGGACGCTTGAAACGTGCATCGTCGATACCGGCGAAATAGAACACGTCGCTCTGCGTCGGCTTCTTGTCCTCCGTCTTGAACGACAGAATGCCGGCCGCCTGGGCCAGTGCTTCCATGATCAGCACACCCGGCATCACCGGATGATGCGGAAAATGGCCGACGAAGAAGGGTTCATTGATGGTCACGTTCTTGTAAGCGTGAATGGACTTGCCCGGCACCACCTCGACGACCCGATCGATCAGCAGAAAGGGGTAACGATGCGGCAAGTATTCCAGAATCTCGTGAATATCCATTTAATCAACCCTCTATATCTTTTTGTTTAAGTATTTTCTCAAGATCGGCGATGCGATCGGCCAGCTTCGACAAACGACGCAGATGCGATGCGTTGCGCAACCACTCTTCATGCGTATCAATCGGGAAGACGCTGGTGTACACCCCGGGCTTGGCAATGCTCTTCATCAGCGTGGAGCCACCGGAAATGGTCGTGCCGGCCACAATGTTGAGGTGCCCCGAGATCATCCCGGCCCCACCGACGATACAGTGCTCGCCGAATACCGTGCTGCCCGCGATGCCTACACAGCCGGCGATGGCCGAATTCCTGCCGATCACACAGTTATGGCCGATATGCACGAGGTTATCCAGCTTGCAGCCATCCTGGATGATCGTATCGTCGAGCGCTCCGCGGTCGATCGTCGTATTGGCGCCGATTTCGACATCGTTGCCGATCAGCACCCGTCCGATCTGGGGAATCTTGACCCACTCCTGACCATCGGGCGCAAAACCGAAACCATCCGAACCGATCACCGCGCCGGCATGAATGATACAGCGCTGGCCAATCCGGCAGTCGTGATAAACGGTCACCCGGGGATAAAGCACCGATCCATCGCCTATAGCAGCGCCATCACCGATGACACAGCCAGCATTGATGACCACCCCCTCACCCAGTCGCACCCCTTTGCCAATCGACACATGCGGCCCAATGGCTGCGCTGGCAGGAACTGGCGACTCGAGCGCAGCGCTGGGATGAACGCCGCTGAAACCTGACTCATACGGGTTCAGCAAGGTCGCCAGCCGCGCGTAATAGGCATAGGGGTTCGCTGTTACGATGCGCGCGCCGGAAAAATCGGCCGCTGCATCGGCCCGCAGAATCACTGCCGAGGCCTTACAGGAAGCCAGCTGGTCCCGGAATTTCGGATTACTCAGGAAGGCAATGTCGCCTTCGCCGGCCGAGGCGAGCGCTGCCACCCGGACAATACGCGTTTGCGCATCTCCAAGCACATCGCCGCCCAATTGGGCGGCGATCTCGGCAAGCGTGAACGAGAACTCGTCCCGGGAAGCCATTACTTGGCTTCCGACAACGCCTTGATGACGCGCTCGGTAATATCGAGGCGGGGGCTGACCCAGACGACATCCTGCAGGATCAGATCGTACTTGTCCGATTCGGCAATCTGCTTGATGGCCTTGTTGGCCTTCTCGATCACAGCCGCGTTTTCTTCATTCTGACGCAGGTTGAGATCCTCGCGGAACTCGCGCTGGCGACGCTGGAATTCACGCGACAACTCGCCAAATTCCTTTTCCTTGGTACGCCGTTCGCTTTCCGCCATGGTCACGGAGTTCTTTTCCAGATTTTCCTGCAGACCCTGCAATTGCTTGGCCATGCGCTGGAGCTCCTGGTCACGCTTGGCAAACTCGCCTTCCAGCTTCTTGGCAGCCTTTTGTGCCGCCGGCGCGTCGCGGAAAATACGCTGGGTGTTCACATAGCCAACCTTCAATTCGGCGGCATAAGCACCCGTCACGAACAATGCGGACATCAGGGATGCCAGGACAACGGATTTAACTTTCAACTTGATACTCCTGAATTAAAACGTAGTGCCCATCTGGAACTGGAAGACTTCGGTCTTGTCACTGTCCTTCTTGTTCAGCGGTTTGCCGACACTGAATTTGAGCGGGCCAATCGGCGAAATCCATGCGGCAGACAAGCCCGTCGAGTAGCGCAGTTCGGCCAACTCAACCTTGTCCTCGCTTCCATAGACTTGGCCAGCGTCAACGAACCACCCCATTCTGAACGACTTGTCCATCCCGGGCAAACTCCACAGCAGTTCGGCGTTGCCAACGACACGACGGTTACCGCCCAGGCGATACTGCGTCGTTGTCGAGGAATCGGTATAGATGGGGCCCAGCGACGAAGCCTTGTAACCCCGCACAGAGGTCACGCCGCCCGCATAGTAGTTCTTGAAGAACGGCAAGCCGGACGCGCCGTAACCATTGGCCATGCCGTATTCACCATTGACCATCAGGGTGAATCTGGAGTTCAAGGGCACGAAATGCTGCAGTTGGTAGCTGGCACGGTAATAGGTCAGATCCCCACCGGGCAGGGCCACTTCAAGCGAAGCACGCTGGAAGGTACCTTTGGTCGGGAAGAAAAAGCTGTCCTTGCCGTCGCTGGCCCAGCTCAGGGTCAACGGTACGGAAAGATTCGTCTCGCCGAAGCGGCTGACGTAATCCCGGTAGTACTGCGGCGTCTGTTCGTAGGTCTTGATGCTGGTCGAATCGAGACCCAGGCCGATACCGATCGACTCCTTCTCGCCGATCGGGAAACCAAAGCGAATCGCCCCACCGGTTGACGACGAGGAGTAATAAGCGAGGGTCGTCGAGGTGGTATTGAAGGTGCGGTGATAGACGTCGAAGCCCTGGCTGACACCGTCCTGCGTAAAGTACGGGTTCGTATAGGAGAAAACGTAGGTTCGATAGGTCTTCGCGGAATTCACCTGGATCGCTATGTTATTGCCGCTACCCATGAAATTGTTCTGTGCGATGGAGCCCGACAGGATGACCTTGTCCGTACTGGACGTACCCAGACCCAGCATCAGGTTACCCGTCGGCTTCTCGGTGACATTCATATTCACATCAAGCTGATCGGACGTCCCGCTGACTGCCGGTGTCTCGATGGCAACCTCGGAGAAGAACCCGAGCTTGTCGACCCGTTGCTTGGAAGCAGTGACCTTGTCGGCGTCGTACCAGCCGCCTTCCATCTGGCGAACTTCACGCCGGATGACCTCGTCGCGCGTCTTGGTATTGCCGGTTACATTAATGCGACGAACATAAACCCGTTTGCCCGGATCGACAAAAATCGTGAACGCGACCTTGCGCTTTTCCTTGTCGATTTCCGGAGAAGCATTGACGTTGGCGAAAGCATAGCCTTCCTTGCCCAGGCGGTCGCTGATCGCCTTGGTCGTGGCATTGAGCTTTTCACGCGAGAACACATCCCCAGCCTTGACCAGGACCAGTTTCTTCAACTCGTCGTCGGGCATGGAGAAATCTCCGGCAACCTTGACCGAAGAAACCTGATAGCGCTCGCCTTCCGTCACGTTGGCCGTGATGTAGACGTCCTGCTTGTCTGGCGAGATGGAAACCTGGGTCGAATCGACAGCGAATTCAAGATAACCCTGGTTCATGTAGAAGGACTTCACCTTCTCCAGGTCAGCCGAGAGCTTCTGACGCGAGTATTGATCGTTCTTGGTGTACCAGGTCAGCCAACCGGGTGTCGTCAGCTCGAACAGCGCCAGCAATTCCTTTTCACGGAAGGCCTTGGCGCCGACGATGTTGATCTGCTTGATCTTGGCGGCGCTGCCTTCTTCGATATTGAAGTTGATACCGACACGATTACGTTCGAGCGGCGTTACGGTCGTCGTGATATTTGCCGCATATTTGCCACGCGTCAGATACTGGCGCTTGAGTTCCTGCTCGGCCTTTTCCAGCAAGGCACGGTCAAAAATGCGCCCTTCGGCGATTCCTGTTTCCTTGAGCGCCTTGACGATGACGTCCTTGTCGAACTCCTTGAGTCCGACGAAATTGATGGTTGCCACGGCCGGCCGTTCCTGAACGACAACGACCATGACATCCTTTTCGACCTCGACGCGAACATCCTTGAAGAAGCCGGTTGCAAACAACGACTTGATCGACTGTGCGGCCTTCTCGTCATTCAACGTCTCGCCAACCTTGACGGGCAAATAGCCGAACACGGTGCCGGCCTCCGTCCGCTGAATACCTTCAACCCGGATGTCCTTGACCGTAAAGGGTTCGAACGCCAGCACCGGTGTAGCAAACAGGCTGGCAATCAGGACGGACAGCAGGGGTTTCTTCATTGTTCAGCCGTTAAGCAGGCGGGAGATATCGTTAAAAAAGGCGAAAGCCATCAAGGCGAAGAGAATGGCCATGCCAATCTGCTGGCCAATTTCCATCGATCGCTCGGAAAGCGGCCTACGCCTGACGACTTCGAGCATATGATACAACAAATGCCCACCGTCCAGCACCGGGATGGGAAGCAGATTGAGGACCCCGAGACTAATGCTGACCAGGGCCATGAAGCGCAAATAGTAGTCGAGACCGAGGCGTGCCGACTGCCCGGCATAGTCAGCGATGGTTACCGGCCCGGACAGGGTTTTCAAGGAAACCTCACCGACCAGCATCTTGCCCATCATAACGATGCTGAATACCGATTTATTCCAGGTCTCGGCCAACGCCAGCTGCCCGGCCGCAAAAAAATCATGACGAACGAAGGTACGCAACTCTCGCCGCCCACCCGGCATATCCATCACTGCCACACCGATCTTGCCAACCGTACGCCCGCGTTCCTCGACAGCGTCGGGCCGAACCTCGAGAAGCAGCTCGGCTTCGTCGCGCAAAATCTCGAGGCGCAAGGATTTCCCGGCTGACTCCCTGACTTTGGCGACAAAATCGAGCCACAGCCCGACAGGCAGACCATCAACGGACACCACCCGATCACCGCGCAGCAGGCCGGCCCTGGCCCCCGGCGAACCGGCAACGACTTCACCGATCAATGGCGGCATATCCGGCCGATAAAAACGGATGCCAAGGCGCTCGAGCGCATCGCCCTCCCAACCCTGCTCACCGGCTGCACGAAGGTCGAGGCGGCGAACGGCGATCTCGCCACGTTCGTTGATCAATTCGAGACTGACGCTCTCTTGATCGACAGCCTTCTGCAACAGAAGCCAGCGCAACTCATCCCAGGTCGAAACGACCATGCCATCGGCTTGGCGCACCTGTTCGCCATTCCTGATCGCTGCGGCAGCGGCCGGCGACCCTTCTGGCGGCGTACCCAATACGGGCAACAGTTCGTTCGTTCCGTAAATGAAGACAGCCCAATACAACAGGATGGCCAAGGCAAAATTGGCCAGCGGCCCTGCTGCAACGATCAGGCTACGCTTGCCGACTCCCTGACGATTGAAGGCACGATGAAGCTCAGCACTTGGCACCTCGGCCTCGCGCTCGTCCAGCATCTTGACGTAACCACCCAGCGGAAAGGCGCTTACAGCCCACTCGGTGGCGTCGCGCCCCATCTTTTTCTGCCACAGGACAGGCCCGAACCCGATCGAAAAACGCAGCACCTTGACACCACACCAGCGCGCAGCGAAATAGTGCCCAAGCTCGTGGACGATGATGAGAACGCCCAGAACAACCGCAAATGCAATCAGATAGAACGGAAGATCGGTCACGCGAAACGATGGTCACGGACCAGATGTGCGGCCAGTTGACGTGCCTCGGCATCGGCTGCCAGCACATCCGCCAGACTCCCCTCGGGACCGGCCGGCAGCGACTGCAGCACCTGGTCGTTCAGCCGGGCAATTCCCAGGAAGGGCAGGCGGTTATCAAGGAAGGCTGCAACAGCCACCTCATTGGCGGCGTTCAGAATCGCCGGCGCCGTTCCACCTTCCCGCAGCACGTCATAGGCTAATTGGAGGCAACGGAAGCGCTCGAAATCCGGTGCAAAAAAATCGAGGCGGGCAATCTTGAACAGGTCGAGCGACTCCACACCCGCGGCGATACGTTCGGGCCAGGCCATGGCGTAAGCAATCGGCGTGCGCATGTCGGGATTGCCAAGCTGCGCCAGCACAGAACCATCGCTGTATTGCACGGCGGAATGAATGACGCTCTGCGGATGCACCACGACCTGGATCATTTCCCGCGGCGCATCGAACAACCAGCGTGCCTCGATGACCTCCAAGCCCTTGTTCATCATGGTCGCAGAATCGACTGAAATCTTGCGCCCCATCACCCAGTTCGGGTGAGCACAAGCCTGATCAGGCGTGACATGGCTCAACTCGTCCAGCGCCACGGTACGGAACGGACCACCCGAGGCGGTCAGCAGAATTTTCTGCACCCCGCAAGCCGACAGGCCGTGTGAGAAATCGGCCGGCAGCGACTGAAAGATGGCGTTATGCTCACTATCCACCGGCAAAAGAATGGCGCCATGCTCGCGTACCGCATGCATGAACAATTCGCCGGCCATGACCAGAACTTCCTTGTTCGCCAACATCACCCGTTTTCCAGCGCGCGCGGCAGCCAGCGTGGGCTCAAGCCCGGCAGCCCCGACGATGGCCGCCATCACGGCGTCAACTTCGGGCAAGGCGGATAACTCGATCAGCGACTCGACGCCATGGCGAACCTCGGTGGACAGCCCTGCAGCACGACAACGCTCAGCCAGCGCAGATGCCAGCGGGGCATCGCGCATGACGGCAAACTGCGGCTTGAATTCCAGGCACTGCGCGAACAGTTTGTCGATCTGGCTGTGTGCGCACAAGGCAAAGGCCCGGTAACGCTCGGGGTGACGCCTTATCACGTCCAGTGTGCTGACACCGATCGACCCGGTCGAACCGAGAACCGTAATATTTTGCGGGCTCATGCGACAGACTGGCTGAGAAGCAGGAACAGGGCAACGACCGGCAAGGTTGAGGTCAGGCTGTCAATGCGGTCCAGCACGCCACCATGGCCGGGAAGGATGTTGCTGCTGTCCTTGATCCCGGCCTTGCGCTTGAGGAGCGACTCGAACAAGTCGCCAATGATGCTCACCCCGGTGACCACGAGCAAGGCGCCGATCCAGGCCGGCAAGGACAAGAGTTCGATACCGGCCATCTGGCGTACGACCACGCCGTATATGACCACGCCCAGCATCGCGCCGATGGCACCCTCCCAGGTTTTACCCGGGCTGATGGTCGGCGCCAGTTTATGTTTGCCAAAAGCGCGGCCAGAAAAATAAGCAGCGATATCTGCCATCCAAACAACAGCGAAGATTCCGAGCAAGGCAGCCGGCCCCAGGGCGCGCAACTGAACCATGGCCAGCCAGGTTGGCAACAATACGACAGCACCGACCAGCAAGCCGCCCATTCCCCGAATCGCCCATTTGCTGCGCAACCAGAGCGGCATCAGGAGCAGCCATAAGGCAGCGGAAAGACCATACGCGACAGCCATCCAGAGGTGGCCGATACGGAACTCGAGTGATGCCGGGTAAATGATGGACAACAAGGCGCACAAGCCCGCCGTGACCACACCCAGGCTGACGCGAGCCAGGCTGCTCCAGCCCAGCAAGGCACCCCATTCCCAGGCCGCAATACCAACAAACGCCGCCACCAGCAGCGCCCATTCGGGTTGCTGCAGCCAGAACAGGCTGGGCAGCAGGAGAGATACCAGAACCAGCGCCGTAATGACGCGCGTCTTAAGCATCGGGCGAGTCGACCAACTGTTCGCTGGTCCGGCCAAAACGGCGTTCGCGCTTCTGGAACGAGGCAATCGCCTTGTCAAATTCGACCGTATCGAATTCCGGCCACAAGGTCGGCGTGAAGTACAGCTCGGTGTACGCGAGCTGCCAGAGCAGGAAATTGCTGATGCGTTCCTCGCCACCGGTTCTGATGAACAAATCCGGCTCGGGCGCAAAACTCATCGACAGATAAGGTTCCAGATCAGCTTCCTGCCAGCCTTCGCGCCTGTCCGGAAAAGCGGCCAACATGCGGTTCATGGCCTGCATGATGTCCCAACGGCCACCATAATTGGCAGCGATGGTCAGGTCGAGCTTGGTGTTGCCGGCTGTTTTCTCTTCACCCTTGCGAATCAGTTCCTGCAAATGGGGCTCGAAACGGGAAAGATCCCCGATGATGCGCAGGCGAACGCCATTGCGGTCGAGCTTTTCGACCTCCTGCTCCAGCGCCTTGACGAAGAGTTGCATCAGCAGGCTGACTTCTTCCTGCGGGCGCCGCCAGTTTTCGGAGGAAAACGCGAACAGGGTCAGATAGTGGACGCCACGTTCGAGGCAGGCACGCACCATCTCCCGAACCAGCTCGACACCCTTGACGTGGCCGGCAACGCGCGGCAGAAAGCGCTTCTTGGCCCACCGACCGTTGCCGTCCATGATGACGGCAACGTGCTGCGGCATCGCAGCCGTGGCAGGAACCTGACGGGTCGAACTTGAAAAAAAGGCCATGCAGCCGGATGTCCGCGCGGAACCGGCTTAAACCTGCATCAGCTCGGCCTCTTTCGTGGCGAGCATCTTGTCGACTTCAACGATGAACTTGTCGGTCAGCTTCTGGATGTC
>JAEUOE010000186.1 GCA_016790885.1 Dechloromonas sp.
TCGCGGTCCGAGATGCCGCGATAGAAGCCGCGCAGCAGGCTGTAGCGCTTCGAACGGGTCTGGCGGATGCGCTTCAGCACACGGTTGATCGGCACGCCGACCAGCACCAGCGCATGCGAAGCGAGCATCAGGCTGGCCTCCAGCGCCTCGGGCACGACCTCGGCGGCACCGGCGCGGGTCAGGCGCTCCATGTCGCGCTCGTCGGCCGTTCGCACGACAACGGGCAGGTCGTGCCGCATTTCCTGGACGTGGTGCAGCACCTTCTCGGCCAGGGCCGTATCGCTGATCGTGACGATGACCACGCTGGCCCGCATCAGGCCGGCCGCCATCAGCGCCTCCTTGCGCCCGGCATCGCCATAGACGACGTTCTCACCGCCGGTCGAGGCTTCGCGCACCCGGTCGGGGTCGAGGTCGAGGGCAACGTAGTTGATGTCCTCCTGGGACAGGAAACGCGCCAGGTACTGGCCGTTACGGCCGAAGCCGCAGAGGATGGCGTGCTTTTCCGCACCCATCGACTGTACGGCGATCTTGGTCAGCTGCATCGAGCGCATCAGCCATTCGCTGGCCACGAAGCGGACGACGATGCGTTCGCTGTACTGGATGATGAACGGTGCAATCAGCATGGACAGCACCAGTACGGTCAGGGCGATCTGCTGAATGTCGCGGGGCAGACGCACGATTTCACCCAACAGCACGAAACCGAATTCGCCGCCGGCGCACAGCCATAGCGCCGAGCGGATGGAATTGCCGGGCGAGGCGCCCAGTCGCCAGGACAGCAGGCCAACGACCAGCGCCTTGATGACGAGCAGGGCGACCAGGGCAAGCAGCACCTGCCACCACAGGCCGACCAGGATATGCAGGTCGAGCTTGACGCCGATGGTGACGAAGAACAGGCCCATCAGCACATCGCGGAAGGGCTTGATGTCCTCTTCCACCTGGAACTTGTATTCGGTTTCCGAGATCAGCATGCCGGCCACGAAGGCGCCGAGCGCCAGCGAGAGGCCGGCCAGTTCGGTGATGGTCGCCAGGCTCAGCGTGATGAGCAGCACATTGAGGATGAACACTTCGGACGACTTGGCGCGGGCCACGAAGTGGAACCACTTGCGCATCAGGCGCTGGCCGAAGACCAGAATCACGGCCAGCACGACCACCGCCTTGAGCAAGGCGATACCGAGCAGCACGGCCAGCTTTTCCGGCGGCTGGGTCAGTGACGGGATGATGACCAGCAGCGGGACCACGGCCAGGTCCTGGAACAACAGGACGCCCATGATCTCCCGGCCATGGGGCGAATCGAGCTGCATGCGCTCGGCCAGCAACTTGGTGATGACCGCCGTCGACGACATGGCAAAAACGCCGCCCAGCGCGATACCCAACTGCCAATTGACGCCCATCAGCATGATCAGGCCGGCCGCCAGCACCATGGTGACGACGACCTGCAGCAGGCCCAGCCCGAAGACGATGCGTTTCATCGAGAACAGCTTGGGCAGCGAGAATTCCAGGCCGATGGAGAACATCAGGAAAACGACCCCGAATTCGGCCAGCGATTCGGCCCGGTGGATGTCGTCCATCAGGTTCAGCGCATGCGGCCCGATGACGCTGCCGACGAACAGGTAACCGAGGACCGGCGGCAGGTTGAAACGGCGAAAAACCACCACGGCCATGACCGAGGCGCCAAGCAGCAACAGGACGAGGGAAAGTGCGCTCACAGGTCGTTTTCGCGATTCAGGTATACTTTGTACATCTTAACCGCAGCCCCGCCATGAACCCAAGTCCCAACGCTCATCGCTTTGCCCCGGAACGCGCTCTGGAACTGGGTCGCCAGACCCTAAGCATCGAAGCGGCCGCGGTCGAGGCCCTGCAGGAGCGCCTGAACGGCGATTTTGCCCGCGCCGTCGAGCTGATCCTGAATTCCCACGGCCGCCTGATCGTCAGCGGCATGGGCAAATCCGGCCACATCGCCCGCAAGATCGCGGCAACCATGGCCAGCACCGGCACCCCGGCCTACTTCGTGCACCCGGCCGAGGCCAGCCATGGCGACCTGGGCATGATCACCCGCGACGACGTGCTGCTCGCCCTGTCCAACTCCGGAGAATCGGGCGAACTGCTCAGCATCCTGCCGGCGCTGAAGCGCCAGGGTGCCAAGATCATCGCGATGACCGGCGTGCCGGGCTCGACGCTGGCCCGCGAAGCCGACATCCATCTCGACGCCGGCGTCGAACAGGAAGCCTGCCCGCACAACCTGGCCCCCACCGCCAGCACCACCGCCGCGCTGGCCCTGGGCGATGCCCTGGCCGTCGCCCTGCTCGATGCCCGCGGCTTCGGCCCGGAAGATTTCGCCCGCTCGCATCCCGGCGGCTCGCTTGGCCGCCGCCTGCTCACCCATGTCCGCGACGTGATGCGCGGCGACGACCGCGTGCCGGCCGTCAAGCCCGATACGGCAATTACCGACGCCATCATCGCCATGTCGCGCGGCGGCCTGGGTTTGGTGGCGATCACCGACCCCGCCCACACCGTGCTGGGCATCTTCACCGACGGCGACCTGCGCCGCGCCTTCGAAAAGCGCATCGACCTGCAGCAGGGCGACATCGCCTCGGTCATGCACGCGAATCCCCGCACCATCAGCCCCGACCGCCTGGCCGTCGAGGCCGTGGAAATGATGGAACGCCTGCGCATCAACGCCCTGCTCGTCGTCGATACCGACAACCACCTGATCGGCGCCCTCAACATGCACGATCTATTTACCGCCAAGGTCATCTGATGGACGCCAAAGCCCGCGCCGCCCGCATCAAGCTCATCGCCTTCGACATCGACGGGGTGATGACCGATGGCGGACTGCACTATTCCGACGACGGCCACGAATTCAAGACCTTCAACGTCCAGGACGGCCTTGGCATCGTGCTGCTCAAGCGCGTCGGCATCGAGGTGGCGATCATCACCGGCCGCAATTCCGGCGTCGTCTCGCACCGCGCCGCCGACCTCGGTGTGGCGCACGTCTACCAGGGCGTCGGCAACAAGCGCGAGGTGGCCGGGAAATTGCTGGCCAAACTCGGTCTCGACTGGTCGGAACTGGCCTTCATGGGTGACGACCTCATCGACCTGCCGGCCATGGCCCTGTGCGGCCTGGCCATCGCCCCGGCCAATGCCCGCCCGATCGTCAAGGAGCGCGTGCACGCCATCACCGAGGCGAGCGGCGGCCACGGCGCCGTGCGCGAGGCCATCGAATTCATCCTGAACGCCCAGGGCAAGCTGGAAGCCGCCTTCGCGCCCTACCTCGCTGCACAATGAAGCACTGGCCGAGCCAACTCTTCCCGCTCATCATGCTCTCGGTGCTCGCCGCACTGACTTTCTGGCTGCAAAGCGCCACCGCCCCCGGCGACGAAAAGCACGACGGCAAGTTCCGCCACGACCCGGACGCCATCGCCGAAAACTACGTCGTTCGCCGTTTCGACGAAACGGGAACCGTCAAATACCGGCTGACCGGCCCCTACATGGTGCACTACCCGGACGACGACACCTCCGAACTGCGGTCGCCCATCCTCGTCAGCTACCGCCCCGACGCCCCGCAGGTGACCATCACGGCCAATTTTGCCAAGCTCACCGCCAAGGGCGAGGTGGCCTTCCTGTGGGACGACGTGCGCTTCACTCGCGCCGCCACGCCGGAACACCCGGAAATGCTCGCCCGCAGCCCGGACCTGACGGTACAGACCGAAGCCGGCTTCGCCTTCACCAACAGCCCGGTCGAGATTACCCAGGGGCAATCCTGGATCACCGGCGTCGGCGCCGAAATCGACAACAACAAATCCACCTTCGTCCTGCAGTCGCAGGTCAAGGGGCAATACATTCGACCGAAAGCAACGCCATGACCGTCCGCTTCGCCACGCTCACCCTTTGCCTTCTCGCCGCCCTGCCGGTCCACGCCGAGCGGGCCGACCGCGACAAGCCGATGCTGCTCGAAGCCAGCCGCGTTTCTATCGACGACGCGAAGAAAATCCAGATCCTCGAAGGCGACGTCGTCATCACCAAGGGAACGATGATCCTCAAGGCCGACCGGGTGGTGATTACCGAAGACCAGTACGGCTTCCAGAAGGGCACCGC
>JAEUOE010000016.1 GCA_016790885.1 Dechloromonas sp.
TGGGATCTCCAGTTGGCCCCTGTCGTGATCAGCGATCTCGGTTTCGACCCCATTGCCAGCGCCCCCAGTGAAACCCGCCTGCCGGTGGGCTGCAATGCCTTGTTGTCATTTACGCTATCCCTGCGCGGTACTGCTCAGGAAGGCGGTATCGGCAAGGTTGGCAAATTGCGGGTATATATCGATGCAGAACCATCCGTCGCCTCGGCCCTGCGCGATGCACTGTTTCTTCGGACCTTGAAAGCCTATGTCGCCGGTGCGGATCAACGTTGGCGTGTGGCCCGCGAGAACCTGATCGGCGAGGTTGGTTTTGCCGAGGACGAAGCGCTGTTCGATATGCCGACCACCGCTCACGGGGCCTATCGTTACCTGACTGAATATTTCTGTTTTCCAGAAAAATTCAACTTCTTCGACATCAATATCGCTGATATTCCATCCAGTCTGCACAGCGAGGGGCGGATCAGCTTGCACATCGCTCTGGGCGATCTGCGGGCCGACAGCGATGCCTCCCGTTTGCTGCAAACGCTGACTACGCAAAACCTCCGCCTGGGATGCGTGCCGGTGGTCAACCTGTTCGCCCAGCGTGGCGACCCGATTCGCGTCAGCAACCGCCAAGTGAGCTACCCGGTGGTCGCTGACAGCCGGCGAGCCTATGCTTACGACATCTACACCATCGATGCGGTGCGCCGTGTCCGGCAAACGGCTCAAGGCGAATCGATTACCGAGTTTCGCTCCTTCTTTTCGTTGCGCCATGGCGAAACGCCGGAACAGGAGGGGCACTATTGGTATGCCCAGCGCGACCCATTGGTGGCCGAAACCAGCCCGGGTTACGAAACATCGCTGTCCATTGTCGACGCCGATTTCGACCCGGTTCAGCCCAAGACCGATGTCCTCAGCCTGCTGCTCACCTGTACCAACCGCGACCTGCCCACCCAGATGTCGGTCGGCCTGCCATCCGGCGACCTTTTCCTGGAGGGGGGCTCCAGCGTCCGCTCGATCAAGTTGCTACGCAAGCCCAGCCAACCTTACCGCTTCGACCATCGGGGAGACGGACAATGGCGGATCATCTCGCACCTGTCGCTCAACCACCTGTCACTCACTGCCAGCGGCCTGGCGGCTTTTCAGGAGATGCTGGCGCTCTACGACTTGCCGAGAACGGCCGCTAGTCGCCGGCAGATCGAGGGCGTACTCGATATCACGCAGGCCGACAAGACGGTGTGGATGTCAGGCCAGCCATTTGCGTGCTTCGTACGTGGTGTCGAAGTGCGCCTGAAGATCGACGAAACGAGCTTCGCCGGTAGCGGCCTCGATGTTTTCGTACGCTGTATCGACCGCTTCCTGGGGCTTTACGTCTGCCTGAACAGCTTTATCCAGTTGGTCGTCGTGTCCAATCGAACCGGGGAGGAATTGATCCGATGCGCACCACGCAACGGCGACTCGATCCTGGTCTAGTCGATCACACCCTGCAGGAACCCGAGCGTTACGATTTCTTTCAGCTCGTACGCCTGTACGAAAACTTCTTTCGCCGCACAGCGGGCAGGGTCGGCAGTGATGCCATCAATGAGCAGATTCGTTTTCGCAATTCCCTGCGCCTCGGCTTTGCGCCCAGCCAGGTCGATGCCATCGCGCCGACCTACGCACAGGATGATGAAGGGCTCGATACCGCCGAGCTCGAGCAAGTCGAGGTAACACCCAGTTTTATGGGCATGCTGGGCATCAACGGTACGTTACCCATCCACTACACCGAACAGGTGATCAAGCACGCTCGTTTCAAGCGTGACGAGTCAGGTCGGGCCTTTCTTGACCTGTTCACCAATCGGGCGGTCGGCCATTTTTACCGTGCATGGAAGAAATACCGTCTGCCCATCCTGTACGAGACGGATCGCCAGAATCGCTTTCTGCCGTTGATCCTGGCTTTGGGCGGCATCGGTTTCGATGCGTTACGCGAGCGTCTCAATACGGCGCCGGGTGCCATCGACGACGAATCCATCGCCTATTTCGCCGGCTTGTTGCGGCAACGCCCCGTTTCAGCCGAAGCACTGCAGAAAATGATCGGCACCTATTTTCGTGAAACCGTCCGCGTCGAACAGTTCGTCGGCTACTGGTACCTTGTTCCCGGGGAACAGCGCTCCACTCTTGGCGGAAAAAATACCCGCCTGGGGGGCAACGCCTTGCTTGGTGAACGCATCTGGCAGCGCAACCTGCGTCTGCGCATCCACGTCGGCCCCCTGCGCCATGCGCGTTATATGGGTTTTCTACCCAAGGGTGAATTGGCGGCAGCGCTTGAAAAGATTCTCTCCCTGGCCACTGGTGGCCAGTTCGAATACGAAATCCGTCCCATCCTGTGCGCCGCCGATGTCAGGCCAGCCAGCCTCGGCGGCAGTGCCGGTTGCTGCCTCGGTCGCGACAGCTTCATGTTGAGCCGCCCGGTGCAGCAGGACCGCGCCGATACGGCCTATCTCACTCATTTCATTCATTAGGCAAAGCATCGTAATGAGCACCTCCCTGAAAACCTTGATCAGCAAACTTAACGATACCTGCCGCCAGGCCGCCGAAAGGGCTGCCAGCCTATGCATGGCACGCGGCCATTACGAGGTCGACTTCGAACATCTGTTGCTGGCCATTCTTGAAAATCAGGGAACTGATCTGCTGCTCATTGCCAAGCGCTGCGGCATCAGCCCAACCGGCCTGGAACGTGAACTGGAGCAGGAAATCAGCCGCTTCAAGAATGGCAACACGCGTACCCCGGTTTTTTCGACCCATATCCTCAAGCTGCTCGAACAAGCCTGGCTGATCGCTTCGCTGGATGCTCGCCTGCCGCGCATCCGCTCAGGTCACCTGCTGCTGGCCTTGCTCACCGAACCCGAACTGTCGCAGCTTGCCTTCCGTGGCGCCAAGCTGCTGGCCAAGGTTCGCCTCGACGAACTGAAGCACAACTTCGACAAAATGACCGAAGGTTCTGCTGAAGCTGCCGAAATTGCCGGTCTGGGGAGCGCGCAGGAAGGCGGAGAGGGTGCCGATCCCTTGCCGGCGGTTGGTGCGCAATGCGGCAAAACCCCGGCCCTCGACCAATTCACCACCAACCTGACGCAGCGGGCGCGGGACGGCAAGGTCGACCCGGTCATCGGGCGCGATGGTGAAATTCGCCAGGTGATCGACATCCTGATGCGCCGCCGGCAGAACAACCCGATCCTGACTGGCGAGGCGGGGGTTGGCAAGACGGCGGTGGTGGAAGGGCTGGCATTGCGCATCGCGCAGGAAGATGTACCGCCCCCCCTGCTCGGTGTCGAACTGCACACCCTCGACATGGGCCTGTTGCAGGCCGGGGCCAGCGTCAAGGGTGAATTCGAGAATCGCCTGAAGAACGTCATCGACGAGGTCAAGAAAAGCCCGAAGCCGATCATCCTGTTCATCGACGAAGCGCACACCATGATCGGGGCCGGCGGGCAATCCGGCCAGAACGATGCGGCCAACCTGCTCAAGCCGGCGCTGGCTCGCGGTGAGTTGCGCACCGTGGCGGCGACAACGTGGGCCGAATACAAGAAGTATTTCGAGAAGGATGCCGCTCTGGCCCGCCGTTTCCAGGTCGTCAAGGTCGAGGAGCCGAGCGAGCCGCTGGCGGCAGCCATGCTGCGCGGCATGGTGCCGCTGATGGAGAAGCACTTCGGCATCCGCGTGCTGGACGAGGCGGTGACCGAAGCGGTCCGCCTGTCGCACCGCTACATCAGCGGCCGTCAACTGCCGGACAAGGCGATCAGCGTGCTGGACACCGCCTGCGCCAAGGTCGCGCTCGGGCAGAGCGCAACGCCGGCCCTGATCGACGAGGCCGACAAGCGCCGGTTGCGTGAAAAGGCTGAACTGGCTGCCCTGGCGCGTGAGGCGACCAGCGGCGCCTGGCACGATGTCCGGATCGCGGAGCTCAAGGCGCAGATTGCCGCCATCGAATCCGACCTGGCCATCCTGCAGGCGCGGTTTGACGAGGAGAAGGGGCTGGTCAGCCGCATTCTCGAATTGCGCTGCCAACTGGAGCAGGGTGAGGCGCCGCTTGCCAATGCCAGGCCGAAAGGGAAAAGGAGCAAGCAAGCCGCCGAGACGACCGGGAATGAGGAGCTCGACAAGGCCTTGCTGCGCCTGCGTGAGTTGCAGGGTGAAGCGCCGATGGTGCCGCTGCAGGTCGATGGCCATGTCGTCGCCGAGATCATCGCGGCGTGGACGGGGATTCCGCTCGGCAAGATGGTCAAGGACGAGATCAATACCGTCCTCAACCTGAAGCCCCTGCTGCAGGAACGGGTGATTGGTCAGGATCATGCGCTGGAAGCGATTGCGCAGCGCGTGCGGACGGCCCGGGCGAATCTGGAGGATCCGAACAAGCCGAAGGGCGTCTTCCTGTTTGTCGGCCCGTCCGGCGTCGGCAAGACCGAAACGGCGCTGGCATTGGCCGATATCCTCTACGGCGGCGAACGCAAGCTGGTCACCATCAACATGAGTGAATATCAGGAGGCGCACAGCGTCTCCGGCCTGAAGGGTTCGCCGCCGGGGTATGTCGGCTACGGTGAAGGCGGGGTGCTTACCGAGGCGGTACGCCGCAATCCCTACAGCGTCGTGCTGCTCGACGAAGTCGAGAAAGCCCATCCGGACGTGCTCGAACTCTTCTTCCAGGTTTTCGACAAGGGGGTGCTCGATGATGCGGAAGGCCGCGAAATCGATTTCCGCAACACTCTCATCATCCTGACCAGCAACGTCGGCTCCAGCCAGATCATGCAGGCTTGCCTGAACAAGCCGGCCGACGAAATGCCCGGTGCCGACGATCTGGCCGATGCCTTGCGCCCCGTGCTCTTCAAGTCCTTCAAGCCGGCTTTCCTCGGGCGCATGAAGGTCGTGCCCTATTACCCGATTGCCGACGAGGTGCTGGTCGGCATCATCGAACTCAAGCTCGGCCGCATTCGTGACCGCATAGCCGCCAACCACAAGGCCGAGTTCGCCTGGGACGAGAAACTGGTCGAGGCCGTTCTTGCCCGCTGCACGGAAGTGGATTCCGGGGCGCGCAATGTGGATCACATCCTGAATGGCTCGCTGCTGCCCGAAATCGCCGAGGTCGTTCTCGGCCGCATGGCCGAGGGAGCCGGTGTCGAACGCATCAAGCTGAGCGCCGGCAAGAATGGCGAGTTCAAGTACGCCATCAAGTAAGCCGGTCGAGGAGTGACAGTATGTTCAACCTGAGCTATGCCCATTTCGCCAACGCCTATCGCCGCTACGCCAGCCGCGATGCGCAGACCCTGGCCGCCGAGCTGGGCTGGGCGGAGCAGGGCGCGCAACGTGCCAACGGCGCCCTGGTCACCAGCCTGGCCCTGCTTTCCGTAGGGGCTCCGCTGACCGGTACGCAAGCCGTTGCAGCCGGGCCGCTTGCCGGCCGGCGGGTGTGCCGCGGTGCCAACCGGCTGGCTGACTGGCTGTCCGAACGCTATGCCTTGCCGGAGATCATTCCTCTTGATCAGTGCCTCGGTGAGGTTGCCGGTAAGCTCTTCGGCCGGCGTGGCATCGTCGCCTTCATCCAGGGCAATGGCCCGTCCGGCGGGCTGATCGGACTGCTCGACGGCCACAGTGCACAGTCGCTGTGCTGCAAGGCGGCAGCCCGTCACCCGCTCGACATCCGTTTCTGGGAACTGCGCTGACCGCCTTCCAGGCCAACCTCTTTACGGCAGACAAGACCATGAATACCCTGCTCGACATGATCGCCGGCGGCGCCGGCTGGAGCCAGAACGACCGCCTGCTCAAACTGACCACGCCGGCCGGCCCGGAGGCGCTGCTCGCCGAGCGTGTGACAATCGACGAAGCCCTCGGGCCGGTTGTCGAACACGCCGGTTTCCGCATCGAACTCAGTGCGCTGTCGCCCAACGCCGAGCAATCGCTGACAGCCTTGCTCGGCCAACCCGTTCGTCTCGACCTGCAAACCGCGGCCTCGCGCGATGTGCGGCGCCCCTTCCATGGGCACATCACGCAGATCACGCGCGAGGGCGCTGACGGTGGTTTTGCCCGTTACCGGCTGATCATCGAACCCTGGCTCGCCTTCCTCGGCCATAACCGCGACAACTACCTTTTCCAGGACAAGAGCGTCATCGACATCGTCGATGAACTCCTCTCCGACTGGAAAGGGCAGGGCAAGCTCGTCCCGGACTGGGAATGGCGCCTGGCCGACCCAGCCGCCTACCCCAAGCGCGGCATGACCGTGCAGTATCGGGAGAGCGACCTTGCTTTCCTGAAACGCCTGCTGGCCGAAGAAGGGCTGTTTTGCTGGTTTGAACATCAGGCAGATGCCGGCGAGATGCTCGGACGCCACACCCTGATCATCGCCGACCATAACGGCGCCTTTGCGGAGAATGCCCAATCCCGTATCCGTTTCACCCAAGCGGGGGCCACGCTCGCCGAGGACAGTCTCGATCAATGGCATGGCCTACGCCAACTCGATACCGTCGAGACCAACGCCAGTAGCTGGGACTACCGCAGTCTTTCCACGCGTCCGCAAGGCGCGGCCAGCGCTATCGACAACGGTCAATTGCCGCGTACCGTCGCCTGGCACGACCCCGGCCAATATGCCTGGCAGAACACGGCCCACGGCGAACGCATGCTGCTCAACCAGCGTCAGGCCATCGATGCCCGCATGAAGCAATACACCGGGCAAGGCAGCGTGCGCAGTGCTGCGCCAGGAACAACCTTCACCTTGGCCGAGCACCCCGAGCATGATCTTGATGCCCTGGAGCAACGCAAGTTCCTGATCACCGCCATCACCCACGAAGCCCGCAACGTGCTGCAAGAAGCCCACCAGGTGGCCAATCTGGCGGAATTCGTGCATGGCGAGCAAATTTGGGAGGAGGGTGGCGTACAGCGCATCGATTTCTATCGCAACCGGATCACCGGCATCCGTGCCAGCATTCCCTGGAAGCCGCTGATGAGCGATGCCCATGGACGCAACATTCACCCCCGCCCAACGGCCAACGGCACGCTGACCGCGATTGTCGTCGGCGACAGCAGCCCCACCCACACCGACCGCGACGGTCGCGTCCGTGTCCAGTTCCCCTGGCAACGCGGTGCCGATGCCGGTGCTCGCCACGAGCATCCGACCGGATCGAACAATGCCCCGGCCAATCCAAGCCTCGGTGTCTGGCTACGCGTCATGACCCCGGTCGCTGGCGCCAACTGGGGTGGCCACCTCGTTCCCCGTCCCGGCCAGGAAGTCCTCGTCGCCTTCCAGAACGGCAACATCGACCGCCCGATCATTGTCGGCACCGCCTATAACGGAAGCGGCAACACCGATGCCCAAGGCAATCAGATCGGTAGCGGCACCATGCAAGCCAGCGCCAATGCGCCGGCCTTCTTTGCTGGCAAGGAAGACAGCACCCATACCCACAACGCCAGCCTCTCCGGCCTCAAAAGCCAACAGCTCAATACCAGCCGGAGCGGGCAGGGCGGCTACAACCAACTTGTCTTCGACGACACGCCCGGCGAAAGCCGTATCGAACTCGGCACGACGGAATACAAAAGCGCCCTGCAGCTCGGCCACCTCAAACAACAAACCGACAACGCCCGGCAAGCCGACCGCGGCCATGGTGGCGAACTGGCCACCCAGGCCAGCCTCGCCCTACGTGCCGGCAACGGCCTGCTCCTGAGCGCCGATGCCCGGCCCAATGCCAGCAGCACCCACCTCGACAGCCGCGAACCTATCGCCCAGACGCAAGACGCTAAAAGCCTCAGCCAAAGCCTGGCTGAAGTCGCCGCCAAACAGAACGCTGCCCTGAAAGGCGATCCCCAAGCAGACAAGCTCCCGGCTATCGATAGCCTGCAACATGCCGAAGAAGTCATGAGCGCCACCGCCAGCCAGGGCAGCACAGGCGGGCAGGGGCGTGGTGAAGGCATCAAGGCGACCCTGGGCGGTATCGGCACCGTTCCCGCCTGGTCAGAACCCCGCCTCCAGGTCGCCGCCCCGGCCGGCATCGCCCAGGTTACCCCCCAGAACCACATCCTGGCTGCCGGCAAGAACCTCACGGTTGCCACCGGGCAGGACACCAACCTCATCGCCCAGGGCAATCACAGCCTGGCCGTCAAGAATGGCATTGCCATCTTCACTGTCGGCAAAGCCAACGACAAACAAAAGCCCAACCAGGAAACCGGCATCCAGCTGCACGCCGCCAGCGGGCAAGTCAGCCTGCAAAGCCAGAGCGGCAAAACTACCGCCGCCGCCGACAAGAAAGTGACGCTCGCCAGTACAACCGGCAAACTCAGTGCCAGCGCCAAACAGAAAATCCTCGCTACCGCCCAA
>JAEUOE010000068.1 GCA_016790885.1 Dechloromonas sp.
ACATCGACCTTGGCAAAGGTCTGGGCAATCTGGCGGTTCAGCACGTAAGCCTTGCCGTCCAGGCTGGCCTTGGACTGCGCCAGGGCACTTTCGCGCGTCTGGCCAAAAATGACCGCCAGCAGGCTGGCCAGAAGCAGCAGACTGGCCGCCGCGGCAACGACAAAAATCAGGCGCCGCGAGGAGAAACCTTGCTGTTCGCTCACAGCTCCCCCGCCGGCACGATGGCCTGGTAATTGACGACCGCTTCGCCTGTCTGGTACGCCCGTCCTGCCGAATGGTCATCGCTGTCGCACACCTGGTTGCGGCCGCGCCGCTTGGCGACATACATCCGCCGGTCGGCGATTTCGATCAGTTTCCGCCAGTCGTCGCAACGGTCGGCCTTGAGTTCCGACAAGCCGATGCTCGCCGTGACCGGCGCCTGGTCCGGGCGCCGGCCAAAGCCGTTCTGGCGCAGGCGGGCCATGACAGTTTGCGCTTGCAGGTGGTCGGTATTGGGCAGGATCAGGACGAACTCCTCGCCCCCCCAGCGAACCAGCATGTCACCCCGGCGCAGATACCTGGCGATGGTGGACGCCGCCTCTTTCAGAACCACGTCGCCGGCTTCATGGCCGAAGCTGTCGTTAATGCTCTTGAAATGATCGAGATCGATGAAGGCGAGGCTCAGCGCTGCATTGCTGCGCTGGGCGATGGTGAATTGCAGATCCAGCGACTCCTCGCCGCTGCACCGCGAGAAAACACCGGTCAGCGGATCGCGAATGGCCTGGCGGACCAAAGCGATCATGAACGCCAGCTGACTCATGCCGGCCAGCGTCGACACCCCCGTGATCAGGGCCAGCAACCAGAAGGCACCGGCAAACGTCGGCCAGTCCAGCGCCCCCCAGTTCAGCATGCCGGCCAGAAATTGGGCGAGCAGAATGGGCGCTGCAAAAAGGGCACTTTCAAACAGGCTGAGGGGGAAAATCGACAAGCCGGCCAGCAGGACGAAGGGCAGGAAGGCGTAGCCAGTCGCGATTGCCGCCGACATCCCGGCCAGCGAGTAGCCGCTGAGCAGTTGATGCGACGCAACGTAGAAAAGGGTCGGAATGGCAAACAGCAGCGCCATCGCGCGATAGGCGTTGCCCAGGCTGCCGGATGGCCGGTAATGCACGACGACGAGGATGAAAGCGATGCTGGCCGAAAAGCGAAGCGCCCCGAGCGCGAACCACAGCGGCAAGGGGAAGGCGAAATAATCGATGACCGCCCACAGCGGCGTCAGGACGGCGAACAGGAAAGCGAACAGGCGCACCCGGTTGACGATCATCGTAGCCCGCCGTTGAGCCAGCAGCGAGAAATGTCGGTGCGGCACCAGAAGCGCGCTGAACTCCGTGGAATTCAACTCGTCCGGCATCAGTCCCCTCAACCGAGCCAAAAAAATGCCCGCAAACCGCCCCATTACTCCCCCTCCGCAACAATAAATTATCGTTATTTGTACTTTTAATGTTCGTGTCAATTAAGTGCCGACAAAGCGAACGACACGGCAAACTACTGAATCACGCACCACCTACAATTGATCATTATCAAGTCCGAGCATTTAAGATCACGGCATATGAAAAATAAATCGTTACTATCCAATTGAATTTAAACGATTAAAAACACCCAATGCACACAAATGCCTGATTGGCCTGCCAAAACAAAATAAACCATCAATTTGAGCAAATAATAATTTATTGAATTAAGTGTTTTTATTACTATTGCCAAGCACGAGAAACGCATTGCCAGTTCAGCCGGCCAAGGCATAGCGCGGCGATGCGAACTATAATCAGCCGCTATGGCTCAACTTGAACTCAATGGCGTCGTTCAGCGCTACGGAAAACAGACCATCGTCGATGGGGTCAACTTTCAGCTCGAGGCTGGCAGCATTGCCTGCCTGCTGGGCCCTTCGGGCTGCGGCAAGACCACCTTGTTGCGCTGCATCGCCGGTTTCGAGGAAATCGCCGATGGCGAAATCCGCTTGCGCCAGGAGGCAGTCAGCCGGGCGGGGCAATGCGTACCGCCGGAAAAGCGGCGCATCGGCATGGTCTTTCAGGATTACGCGCTGTTCCCGCACCTTACCGTCGAACAGAACGTCGCTTTCGGTCTCGGTCGCAAGCCGGCGGAAGATGCCCATCTGCGTGTAAGACAACTGCTGGCCACGGTCGGCCTGCATGGCCAGGGCGACAAGTACCCGCACGAACTGTCCGGCGGCCAGCAGCAGCGTGTGGCCCTGGCCCGCGCCCTGGCCCCCCGGCCGGAACTGATCCTGCTCGACGAGCCTTTCTCCAACCTCGACGTCGGCCTGCGCGAACGCCTGTCGGTCGAAGTGCGCGAGATCCTGAAGCGCGAGGGGTCTACGGCGATCATGGTCACCCACGACCAGCATGAAGCCTTCGCCATGGCCGACGAAATCGGCGTCATGTTCGAGGGCCGCATCCAGCAGTGGGATGTGCCCTACAACCTCTATCACCGGCCGGCCAACCGTTTCGTTGCCGATTTCATCGGTCAGGGCGTGCTGCTGCCGGGGGTTGTCGCCAGCGGCACCCATGTCGAGATGGAACTCGGCAAGCTGGTTTCCGACATTCCGATCGCGTGCAGCGAAACCTGCGCCAACTGCGCCGACGGCTGCGATGTCGACGTGCTGCTCCGGCCGGACGATGTGGTGCATGACGACCGCAGCCCGTTGCAGGCCGAGGTGCTGCACAAGGCCTTCCGCGGCGCCGACATCCTGTACACCCTGCGCCTGGCGAGCGGCGCCGAGGTGCTGTCGCTGGTTCCCTCGCACCACAACCACGCCATCGGCGAGAAAATCGGTATCCGCCTCGATGCCGACCACGTCATCGCCTTCAAGAAACAGTCAGCACGCGCACACGTGTGATTCCCTATCTCCGCCCGCTTGATCCGTTTCCGCCGGTCGATTCGGCGCGCGAGGACATGGGCGGCCTGCTGGCGGTCGGCGGCAGCCTGGCTCCCGAGCGCATCCTCGATGCCTATTGCCGCGGCATCTTCCCGTGGGGAACCGTCGACGGACAACCGCTGTGGTACAGCCCCGATCCGCGCATGGTGCTCTTTCCCCAAGAGTTCCGGCTCACCCGCTCGCTGGCCAAAACCGTACGCTCCGGTAAATTCGAGGTGCGTTTCGACACCGATTTTCGCGGCGTCATCGCCCGTTGTGCCGAGACGCCCCGCCCCGGCCAGAACGGCACCTGGATCACCGACGACATGAACGATGCCTACGTCCGGCTGCATGAACTCGGCTGGGCGCACTCGGTCGAAACCTATGCGGCGGGCGAACTGGTCGGCGGCTTGTATGGCCTGGCCATCGGGCGCATGTTCTACGGCGAGTCGATGTTCGCCCACCGCACGGACGCATCGAAGGTCGCCTTCGCCCATCTGGTGCGTTATCTTGTCGCCAACCAATTCGGGATGATCGACTGCCAGATGTATACCGACCACCTCGCCTCGCTCGGCGGCCGCGAAATTCCGCGCTCCGACTTCCTCGACCGGCTCAGCGTGCTAACCGCCAGCGGCAGCCCGCGCAGCGCCTGGTCGTCCGACCCGCTCGATCCGGCGAGGTAGCCATGGCCCAGCCCGACGACGCCGAACTGCCCTTCTCGCTGCTGCTCTACTACGCGACCTCGCCCTATCCGTGCAGCTACCTGCCTGACCGCGAAGCGCGCTCGCAGGTGGCCACCCCGGCCCACCTGATCGACAGCGAAATCTACAGTTCGCTGGTGCGCGCCGGCTTCCGGCGCAGCGGCATCTTCACCTATCGGCCGCATTGCGATCATTGCCGGGCCTGCGTGCCGGTACGCCTGCCGGTTGACGACCTGCAAACCAACCGCAGCCAGCGCCGGGCCATGAAGCGCCATGCCAACCTGCGCGCCCGGGAAATGCCCCTGGTCTACCTCGACGAACACTACGACCTCTATAACCGCTACCAGCAGTCGCGCCACCCCGGTGGCGGCATGGACGAGGATAGCCACGAGCAGTACGCCCAGTTCCTGCTGCAAAGCCGCGTCGATACGCGGCTGATCGAGTTCCGCGACGAGCAGGGACTGCGCATGGTCAGCCTGATCGACGTGCTCGACGATGGCCTGTCATCGGTCTACACCTTCTACGATCCCGATGTGCCGGCCGCCAGCTTCGGTACCTACAACATCCTGTGGCAGGCCGCGCAGACCAAGGCGCTTGGCCTGCCCTATCTCTATCTGGGCTACTGGATTGCCGAAAGCCGGAAAATGGCCTACAAGGCTGCCTACCAGCCCATCGAAGGCCTGATCGACGGCCGCTGGGTTCCGCTTCCCCTACCTGAACACGCATGAAAACCGCCACCCTGCTCCTCCTCTCCCTGCTCTTCGCACTGCCCGCCCAGGCGGCAGAACGCCAGCCCTACGCCTGCGACAACGGCAGCCGCCTCGACATCTCGTTTGCCGAAGACGCCGAGGGGCGGCCCCAGGCCACCCTGCATTTCGCCGACGAAGCGATGATCCTGCCGCAGGTTCCCGCTGCCTCGGGTGCCCTCTACCGCAAGGGCGACATCCGGCTGCACACGCGCGGCGACGAGGCATTTTTTGAAGATGGCAAGAACAATCAGCGCCGCTGCACGCGCGGCAACCTGCCGCCGGCCGTGGCGGCAGTGGCCCAGCCGGCCACCAGCAGCTTCATCGAGATCGGCGGCACTGTCAGCTACCTGGCACGCATCGCCCTGCCGCCCGACGCCATCCTGATCATCCGGGTTCTGGATACGGCGCGCGCCGGCGCCCCGGCCCGCGTGCTGGTCGAACAGCGCTACGAACTCAATGGCGCCCAGGTGCCGATCCCCTTCTCGGCCACCATCGACCGCGACCTGATCGGCAAGAAAGCCCGGCTGTCGGTCAACGCCCGCATCGAGCAGCAGGGCAAGCTGCGCTTCATCAGCGACAAGGCCTATCCGCCGCTCAAGGACGGCCAGCCAGTGCCGGTCGACATCGTCCTCAAGCCGGCAGGCCGCACGCCCCGCTGAGGCCATGCGCTGCGCCCTCCTGGCCATCGGCAGCGGCCTCAGCCTGGGGCTGATCGCCACGGCAAGCTGGGCGCAAACCGTCGCCTGCCACCTGACCTACGGTGGCGAAAGCCAGGTGATCGAAGCCGTGCCGGCCAGCTCCCCCTACGTCGGCGCGCCCACCGCCATCGGCTCCTTCTTCCTGTTCCGTATCGTCTTCATGCGCGAACCGGCCGACCTCGCCCGCATCAACCTGTACACCCACGCCGATCTTGGCGAGGTGCCGATAGCTGTGCACCAGGCCAGCCACCCCTATCCGCTGCGTAACCAGGGACGCTACGGCTTCACCGGGCTGCAGCGTATTTACGAGCCAAAGCGGGAAAGCGAATTGCAGTACTGGTGCGAAATCCGGGAAGCGCCGTGAATGCCGGCTGCCGCTACCTGACTGCCCTGCCCGCGCTGGCCCTGTTCGGCTGGCTGGCCGGCGCCGCCCACGCCGAGCCGCTGACCATTATCTTCGCTGGCGACATCATGCTCGACGACGGCCCCGGCCGGACCATTGCCGCCGGCGGCGACCCGCTCGCCCCCTTCGCCGCCATCCTGGCTGCTGCCGACTACCGGATTGGCAATCTCGAATGTCCCATCGCCACCGGCGGTAGCGCCCAGCCGTCCAAACTGTGGTCCTTCCGCGCCCGGCCCGACACCCTGAAAATACTACGCGGCCGCTTCGACGCCGTATCGCTGGCCAACAATCACTCCGGCGACTATGGCCCAGTTGCCTTCATGGAAACCCTGGATTACCTGGCTGCCGCCGGCATCGGTCACTTCGGTGGCGGCCGCAACCTGGCCGAGGCCCACCGCCCGCTGTGGATCGAGAAAAAGGGCCTGAAGATCGCCGTGCTCGGCTACAACGAGTACAAGCCGCGCCGCTTCGAAGCCGGCCCGCACACGCCCGGCATCGCCTGGAGCGAGGACGAGCAGGTCATTGCCGACATCCGCACCGCCCGGGCGGCCGGTGCCGACCATGTCATCCCCTTCATGCACTGGGGCTGGGAGAAATCGACCCAGCCGGACAACCGCCAGCGCAGCCTTGCCCGCCGCCTGATCGACGAAGGCGCCAGCCTGGTTGTCGGCAGCCACCCGCATGTCACGCAGGGTGCGGAGATCTACCGCGGCAAGCCCATCGTGTACAGCCTGGGCAACTTCGTTTTCGATGGCTTCGACTATGAAAACGCCCGCCGCGGCTGGCTGCTGCGCCTGGAGATCGACCGCGATGGCGTTCGGCACTGGACAACCCTGGCCGCCGACATCGACCGTGCCGGCACGCCCCACCCGGTCCCAGGGCTGGCGACTCCTTGCGGCAGCCGGGGCGACTGGGAAATCGCCCAGTGCCTCAACCCATGAGGTCGTCGCTCGATGGCGCCTGGGCGCTCGTCAGCCATTGGCCCGCTGCTCGAACCCGCTAAAACTGCCTTCGCCCATGGCCACCGTGACGCGTTCCACCCGGGCATGCGTCGGGCCGCGTTGTGCCCAGACGATCAGGGCGATAACCGCCGTCTCGTCGCCGACCAGCATCGCCTCGACGCTGCCGTTCGCCAGGTTGCGCACCCAGCCGGCGACACCCAGCCGCGTGGCCTGCTCGCCCATCGCCCAGCGATAGCCGACACCCTGAACCCGCCCCTCGATCAGCACATGGCGCGCCATCTCGTTCATGCTACACATCCTCTGCGGAAAGCACGCCGGCCAGAACACCGGCAATACTAAATTTGTACAATGAAATCATAATATTAGAGAAAAACGAAACTGCCACAGATCAAGGATTGTCGAATACACTACCGAAACAATATCGCCCTCGATGATAAAGGCCTCCCCATGAAACGACTGCTCCCCGCCCTCTTCTCCGTATTGCTCGCCCTGCCGGCCATTGGCCAGACCAGCACCGACCGCCCCATCCACGACGCGGCGCGCATCGGCAATGGTGAGGATGTGCGCAAATTGCTCAAGGCCGACCCCAAGCAGCGCGACGTGCGCACCGAACTGGGTTCGACCCCCTTGCACCTGGCTGCGATGAACCCGGACACCAGCGCCCTGAAAGCCCTGATCGCCGCCAAGGCCGACCCCAATGCCCGCGACAACGAAGGCGCCACCCCCCTGCACATGGCTGCCTACGCCAGCCGGCCGGTGCATGTGCAATTGCTGCTCGAAGCCGGTGCCGACCCCCTGGCCAAGACCGACAATGGCCGCGATGCCGGTTCCATGGCGCGCAAGGTGAAGGCCGATGAAACCGCTGGCGTGCTGTCGCTGTGGATACTCAAGGGTTGCAAGGCGGGCAAGCCATGCTGAAGCGCCTGCTCCTGATCCTTGCGCTGTTCGCCGGCCAGAGTGTCGCCAGCCAGCCGCTACCGGTCATCGAGGTGTACACGCCGACCGTCTGCCTGGCCTGCATCGAATGGGCCGAACACCTGCGGCAGAACGGTTTTACCGTCAAAGTGACGCAGACCGAGGACATGGAGGCGGTGAAGCGCCGCCTGAAGGTGCCGAAGGATCTGGAAGCCATCCCCAGCGCCACGGTGGCCGGCTATTTCATCGAAGGTCACGTGCATGCCGACCAGATCAAGGAGTTGCTGGTCGAGAAGCCCAAGGCCCTCGGCCTCGCCGTCCCCGGCCTGCCGCTCGGCGCACCGGGGCGCGAGTTTTCCAGTCCGACCTGCGAAACGGCCTGCACCATGCTCGACAAGGACAGCACCGCGACGCCGCGTGTCCGTCGCGAGTTCTACGAAACCCTGCTCGTCAGGAAGGACGGCAAGACCTCGACTTACGCCCGGCATTGAAGCCGTCAGGGCTGGCTGCCAGCCCTGCTCAGGGCAGCAGGAAGTCCCGGTACATAGCCTCGGCCCAGGCGGCATCCTCGCCGCTCGGCTGGGGATTGCGCGTCTGCTTGACGGTCTGCACCAGGAAACCATCACCCCGGTCGCGGTAACTGGTGTCGATACGCGTGCTTTCCAGCGGATCGACGCTGGTCGTCACGTGGCAGACGCTTTCCGGCAGTAGCACCGCCGGCGCCTGACCACTGGCCTGCGCCGCGATTTGCCGGGCCACCGCCTGGCCCATGCGATTGGCGACCTGTCCGGTCTTCGGGAAATAGCCGAATTGCGGCGAGACCAGGCCAGTCGCGTCACCAATCACGAAGACCCGCCCATCGGCCGCACTGCGAAAATCGATCGCCCCCTGTGCCGCCCAGCCGCTCGGCTTGCCGCCCTCCTCGGCACGGATCAGGCCGGCCTGCCACAACAGCTCGGCCGCCTGTTGTGGCGGGCAGAGCATTGCCTCGTCGAAGCGAATTTCGTCGATATCGGTACTCACCGTCTTGCGCCCCATATCGACGCTACGCACCTTGGCATGATCGAGATAGGTCACCTCATCCTTGTAGCGATCGAGCAGGATGTTGCGGAAAGCCGGCATGAGCGGGTTGGGATCGGCAATGATCAGCCGGCCGGGAATGTTCCGGGTTTTCAGCCACCAGGCAATGAACATCGCCCGTTCGTACGGGGCCGGCGGACAACGGTAAGGGGCCGGCGGAATGGTCATCAGCAGATCGCCGCCCTTGAAATTGGCCAGGCGCTGCTTGAGGGCCGGCAGATCGGCCGCCGACAGCATGGCGCCGGAATGGCGGCGGCGCAGCTCGGCGACCGTCGGCGCGTCATTGACCTGCCAGGCTGACCAGTCCTCGCGGATGCCGGGCGACAGCACCAGCCAGTCGTAAGGCAGCGCACCGGCCGTGGTCGCCAGCGAGCGCCGTGCCAGATCGACCGCCGTGACCTCGGCCTGCACGTAGCGATAACCGAAAGTTCTGGCCAGCTTTGCGTAATCGTGGCGCGCCCAGGGTGCCGCCCCCGGCTCGACCAGCCAGCGGTTGCTCAGCGCGAAGGACAGGAATGCCGGCTGGCGGTCGACCAGCGTGACCTCCAGCGCGGGGGCCAGTTGGCGCAGATGGCGGGCAGCCGCCAGGCCGCCCCAGCCACCGCCGACGATGACGACCCGCCGGTTGTCGGCAAAGGCCGGGTGCAGCAGGGGCAACAGCCCGGCCGCAATCAGGAAATGGCGACGATTGGTCATTGGTAACGCAAAGCCTCGATAGGGTCGAGCCGGGCGGCTTTTTGTGCCGGATACCAGCCGAAGAAAATGCCGACACCGGCAGCCACGGCAAAGGCGATCAGCGCCGAGCTGCCGGAAACGACGATGACCATGCCGGTCAGCGCATTGACAGCCAGCGCGATGCCCAGCCCGAGCAACAGGCCGAGCAGGCAGCCGGCAAAGGAAATCATCACCGCTTCGAGCAGGAACTGGCTGAG
>JAEUOE010000220.1 GCA_016790885.1 Dechloromonas sp.
GTGCACGGCGCCACCCGCGAGCAGGCCATTGCCCGCATGCGCGATGCGCTGAACGGCTTCGTCATCCGCGGCATCTCCTCGAACATCCCGTTCCAGGCCGCGCTGATGCAGCATCCGGTTTTCCATTCCGGCATTTTCGACACCGGTTTCATCCCCAAGCACTACCCGACGGGCTTCGACGCCTCGATGGTGCCGCACGATGATCCGGCCCTGCTGGTTTCCGTTGCCGCCTATGTCTACCGTGCCTACACTGACCGTTCCGCCTCGGTCACCGGCCAGTTGCAGGGTCACGAGCGTCTGGTGAGCGACAACTGGTGCGTGGTTCGCCTGAATCCGAACGGCAACGAGCAGCACTCGGTCGTTGCCCGTCCGATTCCAGGCGGCTATCACGTCGAGTACAAGGGCGAGGAATACGAAATCCTGTCCGACTGGAAGCTGGGCGAGTCGCTGTTCAACGGTACCTGCAATGGCGAGGAATTCACGCTGCAGGTCGAGCGTCACAAGACCAGGTACAGCCTGTTCCACTGGGGAACGCGCGCCGATTTCATGGTGATGAGTGCCCGTGCTGCCGAACTGCTGGCATTGATGCCCGAGAAGCCGGCGCCCGACCTTTCCAAGTTCCTGCTCTCCCCGATGCCGGGCCTGCTGCGTGAAATCGCTGTTCAGGTCGGTCAGGACGTGAAGGCTGGCGAGAAGCTGGCGGTCATCGAAGCGATGAAGATGGAAAATATCCTCAAGGCCGAGCAGGACTGCAAGGTCAAGAAGATCTCGGCAGCCGTCGGCGAAAGCCTGTCGGTGGATCAGGTCATCATCGAATTCGAATGACGGCTTGAGTAGCTGCTATCGGCAGCTATCCGGCATGACCCAGGAACCCGCCACCTTGGCGGGTTCTTTATTGCCAGTTGACGGCATAGCGTACGAAGTCGACACCCCGTTCGAGCACCTCGGTGGGCAGCAAGTGGCTTACGCTACTCCCCTGAAAGCTGAGTCCGACGTTCAGGCGCACCCCGGCGGTGGCCGGAACGAGCAAGGAGTAGTGGTCGCCATCATGCATCAGGAAGCCCGGTGTGATTGGCTGCCGGCTTTGCTGGGCAGCAGAGCCAACCAGGCGACCGGCTTCGACCGGGCCCGCGTACCACCGAAGATCGGCGGTCAGCGCACCGCTGGCTGAGGTGAGCAGGCCGTCAAGGACGCCGAGGATCGGTTGCTCCTTTCTGAGTGAAGCGACCAGGCAGGGAGAAAGGCGACGGGCTCCGTCGCTATGTTGCGGGCGCACGGCCTTTCCGTCGACCAGAGTCCACTTTTCGCTCGGCACGGTCAGCTTCTTGACACTGGTCGGCATCGCCGACACCCGGTCGAAGCCGAACAGCGCAACCCGCTGGTGGGACAGCGAGGCGCTTCCCGCGTCCAGGCTACTGTTTGGATTGAGGGCTTCCCCGGTCAGTACGTTGAACGCATGCTCGGGGCCAAAGGCTAGTTCGATTTCGCCAATTTCGGTCGATGCGCTGGTCTGCTGTGGTTGCAGGCTGTCTTCCAGTTGGCGGAGCAGCCGAACGCAGGCCGCTCCGGACAGCTCGCGACCGAGCTTGAGCGATTCCGGGCTTTCGCCGGCAAGCAGCGCCTCAATGCGCTGGTCAATCTTGCGCTCGACCTTGCGCACCGCCAGCCAGCGCGGAATACCGGCCGGCAACGGAGCGCCGAACAGCGGTGCCAGATCGACCGAGTGGGCCTTCGGATCATCGTCGGGCATGACCTGAAAGCCGGTCAGTTCGCGCCAGCGGCTGATGGCCCGGTTGGCCACGCTGAGTTGCGCGGCCGACAGGCGATAGGGGTCGATCAGGCGGAGCATGAAGGCCCAGGCCAGGTGGCCGGCGATGTTGGCTTCGCCAAGATGGCGAAAGTCGGGGTCGGGCAAGGCATGGCGCAGAATGCCGGCACTTTCGCCCTGGGCGAGGACGGCAAACAGCAGCCGATCGAGCAACACCGGGCATTCGCGTGCCGCCAGGAAGTGGCAATACTGGGCCATGCGGAAGGCACAGGCGGCACGCTGCAGGGGCAGGCATTTCCCTGCCGGCGGGAAATGCGGGCTCAGACGGAGGTAGGCGACACCGAGTCTGAGCCATAGTTTTTGCGCCAGATCGAAACTGCGCTCATCCTCGGTTGCCATGGGCAGAGCCTTGCGCACATAGCGTGATTCAATGGCATTCTGGCCCGGAACGGCAGCCGAACGCAGTAAATTGAGCAGTTCGAGCGCCAGCGCCGGGGATAGGGGCGAGCCCTCGATGGCCTCGATCTGGCTGCCGATGGCGTTCAGCATGTGCATGGCTTGCGCCTGTGGCTGGCTGGCCAGCCAGGCTTTGGCCGAGGGCAGATCATGAAAAGCCAGCTTGACGTCGGTACGAGGCTCGGGCAGCGTTAACCATTGCATGGAACATCCTCCAGGAAGGCCGAAAAGATGAGCGGATTTGAGCATTATGATCGTGAACTAAAAGAACTGGATCACGAGATTCATCGCTACGCAGCGATCTGCGGGGTCGATCTGGCCAATCGCTACGAGCTCGATGCCTGTTTGCGTGACCATCACGCCGAGTGGGCTGACGACAAGGCGCGTGAATCGTTGCAGGGATTGCTTATCCTGCGCCTCAAGCTGGAGGCGGAGATGCTCGAACTGGGATTTTCGCCGCCGCCTCTGGTGCGGCCCGAAGCTATAGCGGAGACGGAAGCGGAAGGCTGATCGCTATCGCTGCGGTGGGGCAGGGCGCAACGCAGGCGCCGCAGCCGGTACAGCGCGTTTCATCCACTGCCGGTAGCGGGCTGCCGCCCAGGCGAGGCGGAAAGCGGATGGCGCGGGCGTCGCAGAAATCCCCGCAGACGCGGCATTCGACACCCTGCCGCGGCAGGCAATCTTCACCGATGACCGCCTTGCAGGACCAAGGTGGCTGGTCTTCTGCGCGGAGCAGTGCCTGCGGCTGGCAACTGGCTACACAGTCGCTGCAGAAGGTGCATTCGCCTGCGCGAAAGTCGAGCGTCGGATAGCCGCCATCACCCGCCACCAGAATATGCGTCGGACAGGCCGTGATGCAGGCGTTGCAACGCGTGCAGCGCTCGATGAAATCACTTTCCGGCAAGGCCCAGGGCGGCCGTTGCTCTACCCGCGGACGAGGCCGGCCCCGGAAGAAAGCGCGGCGGGAGAGATCTACCACGGGCCAGCCGCTTACTTTGCAGCTTTCATCTTTTCGATGCCGCTACGCAGCATCTGGTCGATCTCGGAGCCCGGTTCGACCTGCGGCAAGAGCGCTTCCCAATGGGCGATGCCCTGCTTGTTGTCACCGCGCTCCATGGCTGCCGCGCCGGCCAGGAACAGGCTGTGGCCGTGCTTGGGGTCGAGCTTGAGGGCCTTTTCGACCAGTTGGGTCGGTTTGCCCTTGAGTCCCTTGCCTTCGGCCATGGCGATGGTTTCAGCGTAGGCAGCAAGCAGGTCGGGCTCTTCGTTGACCACTTTTTCGGCGTGGTTGAAGGCATCGACGGCCTCGGCATAGCGACCCATCTGTTTGTAAGAGCGAGCCAGCATCAGCCAGCCCTTGGGGTCGTCGGGATTGGCCTTCATGCGTTCGGCCAGCTTGTTGACCATGTCGTCGATCTGCTCCTGCGTCATCTGTGGCTTGGCCACGGCTTCGGCCGGATCGAGGGCGCGCGGATTGCCGAGCACGCCGTAACCGAGCACGCCGATAAGGGGCAGAAGGAGCAGGATGGTGATCGCTGTCTTGCGGCTCGGGGCATGTGAGGCGGGGGTGGCTTCATCGACGGCCGGTTCGGTTTCTTCCAGCAGGCGACGCTGCAGTTCGCGTTTGGCCTGGTCGAAATCGGCCTCGGCCAGCGAGCCCTCGGCCTTTTCCCGCTCCAGTTCGGCGAGTTGGTCACGGAAAATGGTGAGGTTGGCGGTCTTGCGGTCGGCCCGGGTTTTCGGCGCACGCAGGCCGAGCCAAAGGGGGGGCAGAATGAAGGCGGCAACCACCACAACGAGCAGGGTGGCGAAGAGTGCGAACTGGGTCATTTGTTGTCGAGTTCCTTGAGCAGCGCATCGGCGCGGCTGGCTTCATCGGCGGAGAGGGGCTTGTCTTCGGCAGCGACGCGCTCGGCGCGGCGACGCTGGTAACGAACCAGGGCGATGATGCCGAGAATGAGCAGGGCGACCGGCCCGCCCCACAGCAGCAGCGTGTTGCCCTGCACCGGCGGGCGATAGAGGACGAAATCGCCGTAGCGGGTGACCATGAAGTCGATGATTTCCTTGTCGCTCTTGCCGTCCTTGATCATGCCGCGTATTTCGCGGCGCAGGTCCTGCGCCAGTTCGGCGTTGGAGTCGGCGATGTTCTGGTTCTGGCAGACCAGGCAGCGCAGTTCCTCGGACAGTCCGAGCAGCCGTTTCTCGGCTACCGGGTCGGCGGCCAGTGCAGCCTCGGTCGCACTGGAAGCAAGAGCAGGCGATGCGTTCAGCACCAGGCCAACGGCCAGTGTGGCGATCAGTCGCTTCATTTGTTCAGCTCCGCCAGCAACGGCATGATCTTCTTGGCCAGGATTTCCGGCGTTACCGGGCCGGTGTGCTTCATGCGGATGACGCCGGCCTTGTCGATGACGTAGGTTTCCGGCACGCCATATACGCCGTAGTCGATGCCGACGCGACCATCGAGGTCCATCACGGTCAGCTTGTAGGGGTTGCCGTGCTGCGCCAGCCAGGTGTTGGCACGTTGCCACGCCAGTTTCTTTTCCTCGTCAGCCGGCATCTTGCCCATGTCGAAGCCGCCATCGCCGCGCACTTCCTTGTAGTTGAGGCCGATCAGCGGGATATCGACCTTCTTCGAGAATTCCACCAGAACCGGGTGCTCCTGGCGGCAGGATACACACCACGAAGCCCAGACGTTGAACAGCCAGACCTTGCCCTGCATGTCCTTGGGCGACAGGGTCTTGTCGGGCTCGGCCAGTTGCGGGAGCGTGAAGGCGGGGGCCGGCTTGCCGACCAGCGGCGAGGGCACATCGCGCGGGTTCAGGTTGAGGCCGACGGCGAGCAGGGCGACGAGCGCTGCGAAGGCGCCAAGTATCCAGTAGTAACGGTTCATGCGGTTCTCGTGAAAGACGGGTTTCTCAACGCAGGGCTGCGGTTATGGCGGAGGGGCAGGGCGCCCTTGCCGGCTCGGCGTCGCGTTGAAACAATTTTTCAGTCATGCCTGCTGGGTGCCGGCCGGAAGCTGCGTTGCAGCGCGCGCCTTGACGCGGTAGCGGCGGTCGAGCATGGCGATCAGGCCGCCGAGCGACATCAGCACGCAGCCACCCCAGATCCAGTCGACGAAAGGCTTGTAGTAGACACGTACGGCCCATTCACCCTCCGGCTTGTCGCGGTCGATCGGCTCACCGAGCGAGACATAGACATCGCGCAACAGGCCGGCATCGATGGAAGCTTCGGTCATCGGCATGGCCGAGGAGTGGTAGTTGCGCTTTTCCGGGTTCATCTTGCGCACGAACTTGCCATCGACCGCCAGATCGAAGTCGCCCTGAGCCGCCACATAATTCGGGCCCTCCACGGCCTTCACGCCATTGAAGGTGAAGTGGTAGCCAGCAACGTCGACCGATTGGCCGGGCGCCAGCTTGACGTCCTTTTCATCCTGGTAGGAGCTCACCATCGTGACGCCGATGACGAATACGGCAATACCGATGTGCGCCAGGTGCATGCCGAAGAAGCTGCGTGGCTGGCTGAAGGCAGTGGCCAGGAAGCTGCGGCCGGCCCGCGTGTGCTGCACGCGCTCGATGAAGTTGAGGATGGCGGTGGCAACGATCCAGGCGGCAAAGAAGAGACCGAGGGCGGTCAGTGCGTACCACTGGCCGTAGACCAGCGGCAGGGCGATGGCGACGATGACACCGATAGCCAATGCCCACTTCACGGCCTTGGCAATGTCGGCGACCGATGCGTCTTTCCAGCGTGCGAAGGGGGCGATCCCCATCAGGAACAGGATGGGACTCATCACCGGCACGAAGACCGCATTGAAGTACGGTGGGCCAACCGAAATCTTGCCAGCGCCGAGTGCATCGATGAGCAACGGGTAGAGTGTGCCGAGCAGCACCGTGGCACAGGCGACGACGAGCAGCACGTTGTTGGTGAGCAGCAGCGACTCGCGCGATACCAGGCCGAAGCGGCCACCCAGGCCGACCTTGGGAGCGCGTGCTGCGAACAGGGTGAGCGATGCACCGATCACGGCGACCAGGAAGATCAGGATGAAAATGCCGCGTCGCGGGTCGGTGGCGAAGGCGTGCACCGAGGTCAGTACGCCGGAGCGCACCAGGAAGGTGCCGAGCAGCGACAGCGAGAAGGCGGAGATGGCGAGCAGGACCGTCCAGTTCTTGAAGCTGCCGCGCTTTTCGGTGACGGCCAGCGAGTGGATCAGCGCGGTACCGATCAGCCAGGGCATGAAGGAAGCGTTTTCGACCGGGTCCCAGAACCACCAGCCGCCCCAGCCCAGTTCATAGTAGGCCCACCACGAGCCCATCGCGATGCCGAGGGTCAGGAAAATCCACGCCGCCATGGTCCACGGCCGTGACCAGCGGGCCCAGGCCGCGTCGAGCTTGCCCGACAGCAGGGCGGCGATGGCGAAGGCGTAGGCGACCGAGAAGCCGACGTAGCCCATGTAGAGCAGCGGCGGGTGGATGACCAGGCCGGGGTCCTGGAGCAGCGGGTTAAGGTCGCGGCCCTCGGCGGCACCCGGCAACAGCCGCTCGAATGGGTTGGAGGTGAGCAGGATGAAGAGCAGGAAGCCGAAGCCGACCAGGCCGAGCGTGCCGAGCACGCGGGCGACCATCGTGTCGGGTAGCTCGCGCGAGAAGACAGCGACCAGGAAAGCCCACCAGGTCAGCATCAGGATCCACAGCAGCAGCGAGCCTTCGTGGCCACCCCAGACACCGGCGACGCGGTATTCGATGGGGAGCAGCGAATTGGAGTGCTGGGCAACGTAGACCACCGAGAAATCGTTGGCGACGAAGGCCTGCGTCAGGCAGGCAAAGGAGAAGGTGACGAGCATCGCCAGCGCGGTGGCAGCCGGGCGGGCGACGGCGATCCAGGCCTGGCGGTTGGTGTGGGCGCCGATCATCGGCAGGGTGCCGAGGATCAGCGAAACCAGTGCAGCGAGGATGAGGGCGAAATGGCCAAGTTCGGGAATCATGGTCAGTTACCTGCCTTTGCGGCCTCGGCCGAGGACGGGGAAACGTGCTTGTTGGCTGCCTTCTGTGCATCATCGACGGCCTTGGCGGCTTCCGGCGGCATGTAGTTTTCGTCGTGCTTGGCCAGCACTTCGGTGGCGACGAAAGTACCGGTTTCGTTCAGTTTGCCTTGGGCGACGGCGCCCTTGCCTTCCTTGAAGAGGTCGGGAAGGATGCCCTTGTACGCTACCGGGATGTCCTTGGCGGTATCGGTAATGACGAAGGCGATAGTGACCCCGTCGGCCTGGCGCTGGATGCTGCCTTCCTTGACCAGGCCGCCGATGCGGAACAGCTTGCCCTGCGGCGCCTTGCCGGCCGCCACTTCGGTCGGCGTGATGTAGAGCGCGATATTGCTGTTGAGGGCGTTGAGGACGAGGGCGGCGATGATGCCGATGATGGCCAGGGCGCCGCCGATAAGGGCAAGTTTCTTGTGACGGGATTTCATTCGGAGGTAGTCCTGCTTTCTGCGCGGAGTTGACGCTTCAGACGGGCGATGGTGGTCTTTCGATTACGGGCGACGACAATAGGTTCAACAAGCATGATGAGCGCGGTAACGCCGAAGGAACCCCAGACGTAGACACCGTAGCCGCCCATGTGCAGGAAGTCGGCAAAGCTGTTCCAGTAGATCATTGCACGTCTCCCGCCAGTTCAGCCTTGACCCAGTCGGTGTTGCGCTCGCGTTCGAGCATGATGGTCCGGGCGCGCATCAGGGCGACGGCGATGGAATACATCCAGAAGCACATGGCCATCAGCAGCATGCCGTAGAGCATGGTGGTGGCCATCGA
>JAEUOE010000174.1 GCA_016790885.1 Dechloromonas sp.
CCTCAGGTCGGGCAGGACGACCGAGGCCAGGCGCATCGCAGCATTGAAATTGACGGTGACGACGCGCTCGGCGATGGCCAGGTCGAAATGGTCGGCGCGCATCGGCACATAGTCGCCGGCCAGGTAGACCACCAGGTCGACGCCGCCCCAGGCCGCCAGCAGGGTGGCCCGTGCTGCCGTCAGGCTGGCGACATCGGTCGCATCGCAAGGCAGGATCAAGGCCTGCTCGATGCCGAGCGACCGCATCTTCTCCGCGCTGCGTGCCGACAGCGCCAGCCGGGCGCCGCGCCCGGCCAGTTCATGCGCCATCGCGGCGCCGATGCCGCTCGAGGCGCCGACCAGCCAGACCCGTTTGCCGTTCCAGTCCGAAAGCTTGGGATTGAGGGCCATCGCCGGCTCAGCGCTTGACGAAAGTCAGCGTCACTTCGCCCAGGTTGAAGCCCCATTTCGACATGTAGGAGCGGTTGAGCATCACCTTGTCGTCCATCAGGAACATCCAGTCGTCGAAATCGACGTGGTAGGTCTTGCCATCGACCGGCAGCGCGAGCACGTAGCGCCAGCGCAGGGCATTGCCGGCCACCTCGCCGATGGCCTCGCCGACCACGTCGTCGGCCGTGCCGCGATAGCTGCCGTCCGGCTGGCGCTTGAGCGTCCACACCCGGCGCGAGGTGGTGCCGTCCGACCACTTGAAATTCTCGTCGAGGACGCCGGTATCGCCCTGCCACTGGGCGTCGATGACGACATGGAAACGCTTCTTCACCTCGCCGGAACGGCCCTGGAACATACCCCAGGCGTCCAGCGTGCCGTTCAGGTAGGTCTTCAGGTCGAGGGCCGGCTGTTCGGCGCGGTATTGCTCGACACCCGTCGAGGCGCAGGCGGTCAGGCCGAGGGAAAACAGGGCAACGGTAAGCAGTTTCATGACGATAACTCCAGTGAATGACGCCAGCGCCAAAGCAGGCCAGCAGCCAGGGCCTTGAAGGCAAGCGGCAACAAGGCATAGGTAAAGGTCAGCGCCGGCAGCCCGCCCGTTCCACCGGGCACGTAGTCGAGCTGGCCGAGCAAGGGCAGCGCCAGCCCGGCAGCCAGCGCCAGGTTGAGCTTGGCGACGAAGTTCCACACCCCGAAACAGGCCCCGGCCTGCCCCTGGCGCTCGCCGAGATCGGCCGCAATCGCCGCCGGCAGCGCCAGATCAGCCCCCAGCGCCAGACCGGACGCGACGCAGATCAGGGCAAAGGGCAGGACATCGCCAGGCCCGAGCAGGCTGGCCCCGGCAAAGGCCAGCATGGCGAGCAGCATCGCCGCCAGCCAGACCATGCTCCGCCCGTAGGCGGCCGACAGGCGCACCCACAGCGGCAGCGAAGCTGCCCCGGCAACGAAATACAGGGCCAGCAACCAGCCGCTGGCCGACTCGGCCTGCAGCACATCGGCCACGAAAAACAGGAACAAGGTGGCCGGCAAGGCAGCCGCAATACCGTTGGCGACAAAAACGGCCAGCAAGCGGCGGAAAGCCGGATCGGCAAACACCCGGCGCAAACTCGGCCAGAGCGGCGCATTCGCCGCCGGCAACGGCGCACCGGCACCGACCCGGGCGAAGGTGGTAGCCGCGGCAACCAGCAACAGCGGCGGCAGCACCCAGGAAAGACGGCCGATCCCTTCCGTCATTTCGGCCGCCAGCAAGGCCGGCAAGGCGGCAGCGAGCACCACGCCGAGCAGCCCGAAGCCCTCGCGGGCAGCCGTCAGCCGGGTACGCAAGGCCGAATCGACACCGATATCGGCACCCCAGGCCTGGTAAGCGACCGTCGCCGCCGAAAAGCCGACGTAAGTCAGGGCCAGCGAACCGAGCAGCCACCACCCGGCCCCTTGCGCCGGCGGATTGAGCAGGGCGACGAAGCCGAGGGCGAAAGGCAGCAGGGAGACCGCCAGCATGGCGCGCCGCGGCAGGCGATCGGCCAGCCAGCCCAGCCACGGGTCGATGCCGGCATCGAGCAGGCGGGCGCCGAGCAGGATGGTACCGAGCACGGCGAGCTCCATGCCGGCGATGTCGGCATAGAAACGCGGGACGTGGACGTAGATGGGGAGGGCGGCGAAGGCCAGGGGGAGGCCTAATGCGCCGTAGGAGAGGATGCGGGAGGTGGTCATGGAGTCATCACCTCCAAACCGGCAAACCGGAAACCAAACCGGCGGGGCAAACCGGGCAAACCGGGGACAGACCACGGTATTTGGGTTTTGCGCTCGTGCGACGGTGGGGTTTCGCGCTTGCGGCGCGCCGCACTTTCTTTTGCTTCGCCAAAAGAAAGTACGCAAAGAAAAGGCGACCCGGCGTCAGCGCCCTGCTGCGCAGGGTTCCCTGCGCTACTCGGTCTTCGCGGGCGCTGCGGAACTCGGCCCTACGGGCCTCAGACAGTCCTCGCGCTATTTCCGCGAAGCCCTCCGTTGCTCGGCGCTGTCGACGGGACGGGGAAAACCGCCGCACACCCAAGCTGCTGACCCTGAACAACGTTTGGAAAA
>JAEUOE010000189.1 GCA_016790885.1 Dechloromonas sp.
CCATTTCTTCCTTGGCCAGCCGGAAAGCCTCGCCCATGCCGACAATCTGGTGCGTGGCCAGCGTACCGGAGCGGAAACCGCGCTCGTGACCACCGCCATGCATCTGCGCCTCCAGGCGGATACGCGGCTTGCGACGAACATACAGGGCGCCGATACCCTTCGGGCCATAAGTCTTGTGGGCCGAGAAGCTCATCAGGTCCACCTTGAGCTTTTGCAGGTCGATTTCGACCTTGCCGGTTGCCTGTGCGGCATCGACGTGGAAGATGACGCCCTTCTCGCGGCAGATTTCGCCCAGCTCGGCGATCGGTTGAATGACCCCCACTTCGTTATTCACGAACATCACGGAAGCCAGAACGGTATCCGGACGGATGGCTGCCTTGAATACATCGAGATTGAGCAGACCATTTTCCTGGACGTCGAGATAGGTTGCTTCGAAACCCTGGCGCTCCATCTCGCGGACGGTATCAAGAATGGCCTTGTGCTCGGTCTTGACGGTGATGATGTGCTTGCCCTTGGTGCCGGCATAAAAATGGGCAGCACCCTTGATGGCGAGATTGTTGGATTCGGTGGCGCCCGAGGTCCAGACGATTTCCTTGGGGTCCGCATTGACCAGCGCAGCGACCTGCTCGCGCGCCTCTTCGACCGCCGCATCGGCTTCCCAGCCGAAACTGTGCGAACGCGACGCCGGGTTGCCAAATTTCTCGACCAGGTAGGGAATCATTTTTTCCGCAACGCGCGGGTCGACCGGGGTGGTTGCCGAGTAATCCAGATAGATGGGGAGTTTCATCGTCATTCTCGCTAAGTCGGGTTGTTCAGACAGCGATCGCTGTCAGTCCCTGCAGGCGTCCGACTGTGACCTGCAAGGCGTTGATGAATTGTTCGATTTCCGTCTCGGTATTACCTGCCCCGAGGCTGACACGGATAGCGCCACGGGCCATCTCCGGCGCCACCCCCATGGCCTTGAGGACATGCGAGGGCTCAGGATTGGCGCTGGAACAGGCCGCACCGCTGGCCACCGCAAAACCTTCGCGATCCAGCTTGCCAACCAGCGTTTCGCCATCGATGTCGCGGAAAGCAAAATAACTGGTGTTGGGCAAACGCTCGCTGTCTCGGGCAAAGATGCTTGCGCCCAAGGCCAGCAGACCGTTTTCCAGCTTTTCCTGCAGCCAGCGCACATGTGCCGCCACTTCGGCAACATGTTGCGCCGCAAGTTCCGCTGCCACGCCAAATCCCACGATTGCCGCGACATTTTCGGTGCCTGAGCGCAAACCGCGCTCGTGCCCGCCGCCCGCAATCAGCGGCTGCAACTCGACACGCTTGTCGAGAATCAACGCGGCAGCCCCCTTCGGACCATACGCCTTGTGTGCCGAGAGCGTCATGGCATGGACGCCAGCGGCATTGAGGCGGCGAAAGTCAATACCCCGTTTGCCCAAAGCCTGAACCGCGTCGGTATGGAACCACCCACCCGCCGGCTTGGCGGCGCCTGCCAGCGAGGTCACATCCTGCACCACGCCGGTTTCGTTATTGGCCAGCATGACTGAAAGCAACTTCGGCTTGACCAGCATGGCCTCGGCGAAGTCCGCCGGATCGATCTGCCCAGCGGAGTCGACGGCCAGGGTGCGCATGCGCCAGCCCTGCTTTTCCAGTTGTTGCGCCGGTTTCAGGATGCATGGATGCTCAGTCGCGCCGACAGCGATCAGACCGGGCTTCAGGTTTGCTGCAGCCCCTTTCAGGAACAGGTTGTTGGCTTCGCTCCCGCCGCTGGTGAATACCACTTCGGTCGGGTGGGCATTGACCGCCGCCGCTACCCGCTGCCTTGCTTCATCGATAGCCTGGCGGGCCTGGCGGCCATACTCGTGCCGGCTCGACGCGTTGCCGAACCGGCTTTCGAGCCAGGGCAGCATGGCGGCCAGGACAGCCGGATCCAGCGGCGTCGTGGCATTGTGGTCGAGGTAGGCGGGGCGGAACATGGCCGGACTCAGACGGCAGCAGAGAGTTTGTCACGGCCTGCTCGGGCACGCGGCTGCGGCCCGAGGCGGCGCTGATCTTCCATGACTGCCGTACCGACGTGCTTGAGTTTTTCACGGTAAACCAGCTCGGCCAGGGTAACGGAAGAAAGGTATTCGAACATCTTGATGTTCAGCGTCGTCCACAGATCGTGGGTCATGCAGCGATGCTCATCGTGGCAGTTCTCGCGGCCGCCGCATTGCGTAGCGTCGAGTTGCTCATCCACAGCTCGGATGATATCGGCCACCCGCACCTGATCGAGCGGACGGGCAATACAGTAACCGCCACCTGGACCCCGAACGCTATCGACCAGCTTGTGCCGGCGCAGTTTACCGAACAACTGCTCCAGATAGGACAGGGAAATCTTCTGGCGTTCGCTGATGCTGGCCAGAGCCACCGGCCCGTCTTCGCCACGCATGGCAAGATCCATCATGGCCGTCACGGCGAAACGTCCCTTGGTTGTCAAACGCATTCCGAACTCCTGAAATAACCTAGTATTTGAGTCAACTATAGTCAAACCAGACAAAATTAGTCAACTATTTTGCTCAGGTACTGTGCATCGAAGGAATCGGTTTGCTGAACCTCTTCGTCGCACGTCACGCCTTGCGCTTCGAGTTCCTTGACCAGCATGGCCAGGCGACGATCGGTTTCGGCAGCATGATCAAGCAGGCCGTGGATGGCCTTGGCCAGTGGGTCGTCCTGGTCGCGCGCCACGGCATAGGCGGAGAAGCCCATTTTTTCGGCCTGCACCTCGCGCTGGCGGCTTTGCTCGGAATTGTCGATGATGCGGGCCGGGTTGCCGACCGCCGTGGCGCCAACCGGCACCGGTTTGGTGACCACCGCATTGGAGCCAACCTTGGCGCCAGCTGAAATGACAATGGGCCCCAGCACCTTGGCACCGGCTCCGACCACAACACCATCCTCCAGTGTCGGATGGCGCTTGCCCTTGTTCCATGAGGTTCCGCCCAGCGTCACGCCGTGATAGAGCGTTACATCGTCGCCGATGACGGCGGTTTCGCCGATAACGACCCCCATGCCGTGATCAATGAAGAAACGGCGGCCGATGGTGGCCCCAGGGTGAATCTCGATGCCGGTCAGCATTCTTGACAGGTGAGCCGTGAAGCGACCCAGCCAGCGCAGGCGACGGCTCCACAACCAATGGGCCAGGCGGTGCATGATCAGGGCGTGAATACCCGGGTAACAGGTCAGCACTTCCCAGAACGAGCGTGCCGCTGGGTCGCGGTCAAATACGGAACGGATGTCCTCACGCAATTCCCGGAACATGAAAGCTGATCTCCCCAGTTCAAAGAGGGGCAATTTTAAAATACTCGACTGAATTTGTCAGCTATTTTGCCGAGGAGAGAGTGTGCCAAACCGCCTATAATCGTGCGCCCTCGCCCCTGCCCCAAATCAGGCTGAACAGAACATGAACGAACTGCATCACGAACTGAAATCCTTTCTCATTGAAACAATGAATCTCGAGGACATTGCTGCCGATGAAATTGGCGACGATATGCCGCTCTTCTCGCCTGAAGGGCTGGGCCTCGACTCCATCGATGCCCTGGAACTGGTTCTGGCCCTGAAGAAAAAATACGGCATCGTGATCGAGGCCAGCGACGAATCCTCTCGTCAGCACCTGCGCTCGGTCGCCACGCTTGCGGCGTTGATTGCCAGCAGGTAGCAGCAGGTCCTTTTCCAACCACTTCCCTGCCCGGGCGGACAAAAATCCGGGTGCAAAAAAAGCGGGCCGCAGCCCGCTTGGTATTTTGTGAAACAAGGGTTCACCGCTCCCTGGCATCTTCCAGGGCAGCCTTGTTGATTTCGACCTTGTAGCGGGCGCGCAACGCCGCCAGATAAGTCTGGATTTCTTCCTTGGCCAGCAGGCTGCCCAGTTGCTGCACCATGCCCTTGCGGGTCGCATCATCCATCTTGTCGCCCGGAATGACCTTCCCCACCTTGATCAGCGCATAGCCCGAACCCGGCAGTTCGGCACCTGCATAAGCCGGCAGCTTGGTCGTTTCCAGACGGAAGACAGCTTGCGCAGCGATCGGCGAGATGGTGCGCGAATCGAGGCGGGAAACGGTCTTGACCGCGCCCCAATTGAGTTTGTCTTCCCCCTTCCTCAATGCCTCCAGGCGCTCAGCACCTTCCTTGGCAGCCAGCGCTTGCGCTTCCTGGCGCTTGAGCATGGTCTCGATACTGGCCTTGACGCTGTCGAAGGGCTGTAGTGCAGCAGCCTTGTAATCAAGCACACGGGCTGCCAGCAGGGTATTGGAGGCAATCTCGACCGCTTCGGTATTGCGTTTGTTCTGGATCGAGTCACCGGCGAACAGGGCAGCCAGGATCTTTTCATTGGCCATGACGCCGTTGGCCGGATTGGCCTGACGCCCCAACCAGTCGGATTGCTTGACCGTCAGCTTGAACTTATCGGCTACTGGCGCGAGGCTGTCGGATTGCTCATAAACCATGTTGCTGAAGGCTTCGGCGGCCTCGGCAAACTTGCGCGACGCGGCTGTTTTCTTCAGTTCGGCCTCGATTTCATCCTTGACCTCGGCCAAGGGCTTCTCCTTGGCAGCGTGGATGCCGGTCACCTTGATGATGTGATAGCCGAAATCGGACTCGACGACACCCGAGATATCGCCTTCCTTGAGGCTGAAGGCACTGTCCTCGAAGGGCTTGACCATCATGCCGCGGCCAAAGAAACCGAGATCGCCACCCTTGGCGGCAGAACCCGGGTCGTCGGAATTTTTCCTGGCCAGTTCGGCGAAGGTGGCCGGCGCCTTGCGTACCTCGGCCAGCAGTTCTTCGGCCCGGGCTTTTGCCTTGTCCTTGCCGAGCTTTTCGGAAGCGATCAGGATGTGACTGGCCCGGCGCTCTTCCGGTTGCTGGAAACGATCCTTGCGGCTGTCGTAAGCAGACTTGATCTCGGCCTCGCTGACCGTCAACTGGGCAGCGATGGTGTCCATCGACAGGACGACATATTCCGCCTTGGCCATTTCCGGCGTCTGGAATTGCTTGCTGTTTTCGTCGTAGAACTTCCTTGCCGCATCGTCGGCCAGTTTGACCTTGTCGAGGTAGCTGTCGAGATCGAGACGATATTCGGCCACTTCACGCTTTTCGGCCTGCAAGGCCAGCAGGCGGTCGCTGACCGAACGGGAAACCAGGCCGGATTGACCAACGGCACCGGCCAATTGCTGCAAGGTCAGATCCTGGCGCAGTTGCGCCTCGAAACCCTGCGGGGTCATGCCCTGGGCGCGCAAGGCTGCTTCGTATCGTTCAGTCGAGAACTTGCCGTCGACCTTGAAGGCATCGACACCGGCAATCGTCTGGCGGACGGCGTCGTCACTGGCGAACATGCGGTTCTTGCCCGCCTCGACCAGCAGCAGGCGCTGGTTGATCAGGTCATCGAGGATTGCCATCCGCGCTTCCGGGTTGTCCAGCATCTTGGGATCGAACTGGGCGCCAAGCTGGGTACGCAGGCGCTCCTGCTGCTCGCGCAGGGTCTGCTGGAACTGTTGCTGGGTAATCTTCAGCTCGCCAATGGCAGCCACATCGCTACCAGCCCCGGAATCGCGCATGTAGGAATCGACGCCGAAAAAGGCGAACGGCAGGGTAATCAGCGCGAGAAAAACCTGGACGATTCGTTTGTTGTTGCGGACTGCGTCAAACATGAGCAGAAAATCCTTCGGATGCGTTCAGAAAGGCAAGAATGCCTGGCCCAAAAAAGGGGCAATCATACCGTAGTTTGACCCCGTCCTATTTGATTTGGCGGTCGGAAGACAGGGCTCACAGCGCTCGTACAAGGCACCCGATTACAGAGCGGAGTCCGCTGCCTCGGCGGCGTGCTGCAGTTTGAGGTAGGCCTGGCTAATCGAACAAGCCGGGTTGCATCGGCAGCAGGTTTTCCTGCTTGATGGTCAGCCGGACCGGTACGCCCTGCCGACCAATGGCCTCAACCACCATCCGGCCCCCCGAAGCTTCGGCGATGACCCGCACATTCCGCTCGGACTTGTGGCCGCGTCCACGATAGACCACGACCGTACCGGCGCTCGGCAACGATGATGCGTGTTCTCTGGCCATGTTCGGACGTCCTGATGGTCTTGATGAGCCAAGGTTAACAATCAACAGGCGAAATAAAAATACTGTACATCCATACAGTTGTCGGTTAATCTGCGCCTGTCGCCCAACAACTGGCTATTCATACAGCACTAAAGCAAACCAACTGGAGGTCATCATGGAACGCATTCAGAAACTGTTCGAACTTCTGGCCGGTATTTCCGCCGAAGAAAATGCCCGATTGGCCCGTGCGAAAGCCATCTTCGCCGACAACAGCATGGACGTCTCTACGCTACAGATCCCAGCCTGCTGGCGCCGTAAACAGCGGGTCTGTCCGTAAGGGCCGGATTGTCGTTGCCCGCCAGATGAGCACCATGAGTCGGCAAGTTCTGTCGATCGGACCCTCTGCATGCCCCAAAGTGGCGCGTTGATGTTGTGAACGACAGTGGCAAACTGTCACGCTGGTATCGACGGGCTGTCCAACTGGCCCCCAGCAAGGGGTTTGGCAGCATCGCCTTACCTGCTATCTCGACCGGGGTTTAGCGCTACCTACCATGTGGAGCGGCGGCCATCGTTTCCCGTACCTTGAATGAAACGCTGCCACGCCCCCCGGAAGTCAAAGAGATCAGACTCGTTTTTTTCGATCGGTCACAACTCGACGTTTTCGTGGCCAATCAGCTATTTGGCGACAATTGTTGTTGACGGCCATTTGTCCTGACGCGGTGCTACGGCATAATTGAATCCCGAGCCTGCCGCTGTTCCAGCTGCGGGCCAACTTCAACACCCGGAGAAATGACGCATGAAGCGTATCGATATCGATAGCGCCATACGCTCGCACAACCAATGGCGGCGCCAGTTCCTCAATGCCTTTGCCGGCGGGGACTATGCCGACATGCCCTTGTCGGAGCATCGTTCCTGCA